>CAMLEQ010000041.1 GCA_946479015.1 uncultured Gemmatimonadota bacterium
CCGGGGGTCGGGGGGGGGGGGCCCGGGGGGTGGTCCCCTGCACCCGGGGTCGGGGGGCTGGGGGCGGGGGGGGGGGCGCCGGTGTGGGATGGGTGACGATGGCGCGCGCCCAGGGCGGCGGCGGCGAGCATCACCATGTCCAGGGCGATCATGACGTCCACCGCATTCTCGCCCGACCACTCTCGCGGGCCGAGCAGCACCCCTCTCTCGGCGCCACAAAACAACGAGGCCGTTCCCTCAGCGGAAACGGCCCCAGGCCCATTCGGGTCCACCGACGTACATCGAGAGTCGCCTTTGCGCGGAGCGCGGGATTGCGAGGCCCAGCTTCTCTCGGCGAATGAAGAATACGATCGTCCTGCCATGAATGCAACGGTGGACCCTAACGGAATCGAACCGATATCTCTCGATCCGCGGTCGAGCGTCATCCCATTAGACCAAGGGCGCAAGATCACCCACGCGATCCCCATCCTCGAGGAGCGATCCCCGGATCTCGGAGGCGACCCAGACGCTCGCGCGTCTGCCGTCGTGCGGGGGACAGTGACAAGGGACCGTGTCCTCTTCATCATCATTTCTCCGCATCTATCGGCGCTCCCGCGCAGCGTTGCCCAGTCAGGCGCTGGAGCCTTTTCGATGCGGCATGGAGCTGTGAGACATCGGGGACATCCCGCCACGGCGCGCACAATCGCCCGGCAGCCGATGCTCGAAGGAGCAGCTCTTGCGCGCCTGAGGCGATCGGCATACCATGGAGGCCGACTCTCCCCCAAGTATCTTTCCCAAGAAAGTTGGGAGGCACGGTCTCCGCATGGCGCTGCTCAAGGGTACGCTCGACGTCCTCGTGTTGAAGTCGCTGTCCTGGGGGCCGATGCACGGCTTCGAGATCATCACCTGGCTCGAGGATCGATCCGGCGGGCGGATCGACGTGACTGATGCCGCGCTCCTCCAGGCCCTGCACCGCCTGGAGGAGCGCGAGCTCATCGCGGCGGAGTGGGGAGTCACCCGGAACGGCCGGCGCGCGCGGTACTATCGCCTCACCACTTCGGGACGCGCCTCGCTGCGCGCGGAATCCGCGGCGCTCGTCGACCACGTGAAGGCGCTCACCGCGATCCTCACGGCCCGGAGCGCGGAGCCATGACCAGCGAGCGCGCGCTGGGGCGCGGCATCCGCGCGGGCGTGCGTCGGCTGTTCCGGCTCCCGCTGCGTACCCCGATGGCCGCGCGCGCCGATGCCGACGAGGAGCTCGATGCGTTTCTCGCGGAGCGCATCGATCACCTGGTGCTCCGGGGCATGACACCCGCCGAGGCGCGCGCGGAGGCACTGCGCCGGCTTGGCGCGCCGGTGGACGACGTGCGCCGCACGCTGCGTCGCTCCGCCGAGCGGCGGGAGCGGCGCGGGTGGCTCCGCCAGAGCGTCGAGGATCTGCGGGAGGATCTGCGGTACGCCGTGCGCCAGTCCGCCAGAGCGCCCGCCGTCACCGCGATCGCGGTGCTCACGCTGGCGCTCGGGATCGGCGCGAACACGGCGATCTTCAGCGTGGTCCATCGCCTGCTGCTCGCGCCCCTGCCCTACCCCAACGGCGATCGCATCGTGATGCCGATGCTGGACTACGATCGCCTGCGGGGCGACGCCCGCTTCGAGCGGCGGAACGTCGGGAGGTCGCTGATCCAGGCGTGGCGGGAGCGGACGCACACGGTCGAGACGATCGCCGGCGCCTCGGAGGACATGTTCTCCGTCCGGCCGGATTTCACGATCGACACGATCCCGAGCGCGACGATCACCGCCAACTTCTTCCCGATGCTCGGCGTCCGTCCGATTCTGGGGCGCGGGTTCACGCCGGAGGAGGAGCAGCCGGCGGGGCAGCCCGCGGTGGCGATGATCAGTTACGCGCTCTGGCAGCGGACGTACGGCGGCCGGACGGACGTCCTCGGCCGCACGGTGCCGCTCGACGGGCGGCCGCTCACCATCGTCGGCGTGACGCCTCCCGGCGTGAACATCCCGCTCTCGCGGAACCCGCCGCCGGACATCTGGGTGCCGGCGCCCCTGCGCCGGGCTGGCGCCGGAGGCTCCGGGAGCTTGCAGCCCGGGCCGGCGATCTTCGCCCTGCTGCGCCAGGGCGTCCCGGCCGAGGCGGCGTCGCGGGAGCTCCGGGCGATCGCGGCGAGCCTCTCCGACTCGGTGCAGGCCGGCGCGCGCCTGCGCGTGATGCGCGCGCAGGACTTTGTCGGCGCGCGGGAGACGCGCGCGGTGCAGGTGCTGTTCGCGGCGGTCGGTGCGCTGCTCCTCATCGCCTGCGCGAACGTCGCGAACCTCCTGCTCGCGCGGGCGTGGACGCGGCAGCGTGAGTTCGCGGTGCGCGCCGCGCTGGGTGCCGGCCGGCGCCGGCTCGCCCGGCAGGTGCTCACCGAGAGCATCTCGCTCGCCCTTGCCGGCGGACTGCTCGGCGTCGGCGTCGCGTGGCTCGCGCTCCGCCTCATCGTCGCGCTGCGCCCGCCTGCGCTCGACCACCTGGCCGGCATGCGGATCGACACGGCGGTTCTCCTCTGGAGTGTCGGCGTGTCGATCGCCACCGGCGTTCTCTTCGGCTGCGCCCCGGCGATCTTCGCGGGCGCTCGGCCGGTGGGCGACGTGCTGCGCCGCGAGACGCGCGGCGGGTCGGCGGGGGTCGCGTCGCGCCGCGTGCGCTCGGCGCTCATCGTGCTCGAGATCGCGACGTCGCTCGTGCTGCTCGTGGCCTCGGGGCTGCTCGTGCGATCGTTCGCCGCGCTCCAGCAAATGCCGCTCGGCTTCGAGCCGCGGGGGCTCGTGTCCACGGATGTCTTGATCGGCCCCCGAGACCGCGGCCGCGTGCCTGCCGTCCGCGCCACCATGCTCCAGCACCTCCGCGCGCTCCCCGGCGTGACCGGCGCCGCGATCGGGGTGATGCCCGGCAAGGGTTACCTGGCCCTGGGTGGCGTCGACGCCGAGACAGATCGTGCGGGGCACATGACGCAGGTGCCCGTACTGGGCACGGTCTTCATCTCGCCCAGCTACTTCCGTGTCGCGCGCATCGCGCTCGTCGCGGGGCGCCTTCCCGATTCGTCGGCATGGACGGCGAGTCCGCTCGGGCTCTCGTCGGAAGTCCTGGTGAACCGCGCATTCGCGCGCAGCGTCTGGCCCGGCGGCAACGCGGTCGGGGCGCACGTGCGACCAGCGGAGCTGCGCCCCGGTCGACCGCCGGAGCCGTGGTCGACCATCGTCGGCATCGTCGACGACACCCGCATGCCGGAGGTCCGGGGGGATGTGGCGGCGATGCAAGTGTACAGCCTCGTCCCGCCGGTGCTCGGGGACGTGCCGTTCGTGGTGCGCACGACGAAGTCGGGAGACGCGACGGCGCCGATGATCAAGCACGCGATCGCCTCCATCGACCCGGGCATCTTCGT
Organism: uncultured Gemmatimonadota bacterium; assembly: GCA_946479015.1. The sequence goes on from CAMLEQ010000041.1 coordinate 3,417, forward strand.
GCGCCCGATGCTCTCCGGCGACAGCTATCTCCGCGATGGCCTGGCGCCGACGCGCTTCGCCATGGCGCTGCTCACGGCGTTCTCGGGTCTCGCGCTCGTTCTCGCTGTGGTCGGTCTCTACGGGGTCGTCGCGTACGGCGTGAGCCAGCGCGCGCGGGAGATCGGCATCCGTCTCGCGCTCGGCGCGGCGCCGCGGACGATCGTGGCGCGGGTGGTCGGCGGCGGCGCGCGGCGCGGCGCGGGCGGGGGGGCGCTCGGGGGCGCCGCCGCCGGAGCCCCCCGTCGCGGCCGGCGTCGCGCTCGGCGCCGCGGCCGCGATCGCGACCTCGCGCGTGCTCGCGAGCATGTTGTACGGGGTGAGCCCGGTCGATCCGCTGACGTTCGCGGCGATCACCTCGCTCATCGTCGCGATCGCGCTCGTGGCGTCGTACGTCCCCGCGCGCCGCGCGCTCCGCATCGACCCCGCCGAAACGCTGCGGGCGGAGTGAGCATGGCGGCACCACGCGTCGCGCGCGGGTGCCGCGGCCCACGATGCTGGAGGTGCTCGCGCTGGTGCTGGCGATAGCGGTCGCGTCCACCGTCGTCTGTCCGCGGAGCGTCCGCCCGCGGCGAGACCGGCGGTCGATCGCGGAACAGGACCTCGATGCGTTCGGCGCGGCGCTCGCGACGTATCGAGTCGACACTGGCCACTACCCGACCACGGCGGAGGGGCTCGCCGCGTTGATGGCCCCGCCCGCATCGCTGGCGCACCCCCCGAGCCGGCGCTGGCCGGACCTCCTGCGCCGCTGGCGCGGGCCGTACCTCCTGCGCCCGATTCCGCGCGATCCATGGGGCGCGCCGTACATCTACCGGCGCGACGACGATTCGGACGGTGAGCGCTACCGCCTGTCCACGTATGGAGCGGACGGCAGGCCGGGCGGATTCGGTGACGATGCGGACGTCGTGGTACGCCGCTGAGGAACTCGACGCGTCATACATCCCGTCGAGCGCGTGACCTTTCCGACCTCTCCGTAGCTCGACGGCAGGATCCGGACGCTGCCCGGTCCGCCGTACTCGGTCCTTTCCGGGTGCCCCGGCCCCGCGTCGACAATGACACTAATCTGAGGCAGCGCGGGGGGCGGCGCATTCGCGTCGCCCCCCGCGCACCATGGTGCGGGGCGAGCGCCAGAAGGCGCTCGACCCGCGGTCATCTCCCGAGTCCCGATTCCCCGGTCCCGAGTCCCGGCGCGCCCCGCGCCCCCCACCCCCCCTCACTCGTCCGTCGGCGCCTCCGGCCCCAGATCCCCGCTCTCCAGCGCCCCCTCCGCCAGCGCCTTCATCCGCGCGTCCTGATTCCGCGCCAGCCCACGGATGCTCCGCCGCGCGCGGCGGTACGCCATCGGCACGAAGATCCGCGCGCAGTCGAGCTGCGCCCGCGCCCCCTCCTCCCCGCCCGCCCGCTCGAGCTCCCACGTGGTGCGGCTCAGCACCGCGGTCGCGAGGTAGATGTCGATCGCCGCGTTGGCCATCCGCTCCTGGAGAAACTGCTTCTCGATGATCCCCTTCCCGTGCTCACGGATCGCCCCCTCCACCGCCAGCCCGAGGTCCTGCACCACGGTGGCGATGAGCTCCGCCTCGCGCGCCAGCGCGGGGTGCACCTTCGTGAACGCCGGCTTCACCACGGTGCGCCGCGCGCGCCCCGCGAAGTAGCTGCCGATGGCGCCCAGCGAATGGATGGGATCCCCGAGCGCCTTCCCCAGCGCCTTGAGCCGCTCCCCTGGCTGCTGGAGCCCCATGAGCGCGACCAGCGCGCGCAGGATCTCGTTGGTCCCCTCGAAGATCAGGTTGATCCGCGAGTCGCGCACGGCCTGCTCGTACGGGTACTCCTTGGAGTAGCCGATCCCGCCGGCGATCTGGAGCGCGTCGTTGCTCGCGCGGAACGCCAGCTCGGACGCGAACACCTTGCACGCCGCGGTCTCCAGCGAGTAGTCCACCCCTCCGCGATCCACGAGCCCAGCGGTGAGCATCACGGCCGAGTCGGCGGCGTAGCACTCCACCACGTTCACGGCGATCTTGCGCTGGATCATCTCGAACGAGCCGATGGGACGGCCGAACTGCTCCCGCTGCTTCGCGTACGCGATCGCCTCCCGCATGATGCGCCGCGTGCCGCGCGCCGAGCCGGCGGCGAGGCCGAGCCGCCCGGAGTTGAGCACCTCGAGCGCGATGTGGAATCCCTGCCCCACCTCCCCGAGCCGGTCCTCCACGGGGACGCGCACGTTCTCGAAGCTGATCGCGCGCGTGTCGGACGCCTTGATCCCCATCTTCTCCTCGAGCTTCCCCAGCCGCACTCCCTCGGCGTGCGCATCCACGAGGAACGCGGTCACGCGCCCCTTCCGCTTGCCGTCCACCTCCACCGGCACCTTCGCGAACACGGTGAGCAGGTCGGCGTAGCCGGCGTTGGAGATCCAGAGCTTGGAGCCGTTGAGCACGTAATGCGTGCCGTCCTCGCTCGGCACGGCGGTGGACTTCATTGCCTGCGCATCGGAGCCGGAGCCGGGCTCGGTGAGGCAGAACGCGGCCACGAGCTCCCCCGTGGCGCAGCGCGGGAGGTACTTCCGCTTCTGCGCCTCGCTGCCGAAGAGGATGATCCCCTTGCACCCGATGGACTGATGCGCGCCGAAGTACACGGTGAGCGCGGGATCGGCCGTCCCGATCTCGCCGAACACACGGTTGAACACCTTCGACGACGCGCCGAAGCCGCCGTACTCCTCGGGGATGCTCAGCCCCATGAGCCCCAGCTCGTGCAGCCCCTCGCGCACCCCCCCGGGGAAGCGCCCCTCGTGGTCGAAGCGCGCGGAGTCCACGTGCTCGGCGGCCCACGCGCGGAAGGAGTCGAGGATCATGCGCAGCGACTCGCGCTCCTCGTCGCTCAGCGTGGGGAAGGGGAAGACGAGGTCCTCGCGGATCTCGCCGAGGAACACGCTCTTGGTGAACGACGGGTTCACGTCCGGCTGCGCGAGGTGCGGCTGGCTCGACGTGCCGGGGGTGTGCGTGGCGGTCATGGGCGCTCGAGTGAGGGGAGGCGACGCGATGCTCCCTGGAGGTTGGCATCGCGCCGGGCCGCCGGGCAAGCGGGGATCCGCCGCCTTCACGCTGGCCCGCCGCGTGCGCTGCTCGCTCTCGCGCCTGACGCCGCGCCGGTGCGGGTAGCCTCGGAGCGCCGCGCCCGCTACATTGCGAGAGAGTGTCGCCGCGCATCGCACACGGGGGCCGAGTCCCCGCGATGCAGCGGCGGCCGCGCGCGACCGTGGGACCGGACAGGCCGGCTCCCGCTGTCGCGTCATTTTTCACCACCAACGGAGGTTTTCCTCGGGAGGTCCTGATGGCCGACGTGATGACCACGACGACCACAACCATCGAACAGCTCCTCCGGCAGGCGGGCCGGGAGCGGCGCTGCGTGCGCGCCACCTACCGCTACCACGGCGAGCACGGCCCCGTGCACTACTGGCGACTCTGGGAGCCGTACGCCATCGAGAACGGTCACGCGGTGGTCTTCTCCTACTTCCGCGACGAGTTCCGCACCGTTCCCCTCGAGAGCATCGTCCACGTCCGGTTGCACGACGAGCAGTTCCGCCCCCGGCGTCCGATAGAGCTCTGACCCGCGCCGTACCGGCGACGCGCCCTCGTGGGCGCGTCACGGCACCGGCATCGGGCCTCCCCGCACGCCGCCGAAGCGCGGCAGCGCCGCCACCTTCGTGGCGAGATTCCACGGCGCCCCACCCGTCCGGTTGGTCAGCACGATCACCGTCAGGCGCCGCTCGGGATACTTCAGGATCGCGTTCGTGAAGCCCATCGTCTCGCCGTAGTGCCAGAGGCGCTCCCCCGCCGCGTCGCGATCCACGAACCACCCGAACCCGTAGTCGGTCCGCGCGCCGCCGGCGAGCGTCCCCGGCGTCCACGCCTCGCGCTGGAGCGCCTTCCCCACGAGCGTCCCCTCGTCGAGCGCGCGATTCCACTTCACCAGGTCGTGCACGGACGTGTACACGCCCCCGTCGCCGAGCGTCGCGCTCGTGGGGCTCTGGTCGGTGCGGCGGAAGCCCCCCGCCGAGTCGGCCGAGTAGCCGTACGCGCGCCGCGGCACGGTGGAGACGCCGGCCTCGTACGCGACGGTGGAGTCCATCCCCAGCGGCGCGAAGATCCGGTCGTGCAGGAAGCGCGGGAACGACTCCCCGGACACGTGTGCCACCACCATCCCGAGCAGCACGTACCCGGTGTTGCTGTACCGCCACCGCGTCCCCGGGGGGAAGTACGTGCTGTCCACGCGCCGCAGCGCGTCGAGCACGAACGCATCGTGCACCTGAGAGCTCAGCGTGTCGGGGACGAAGTCCTCGTAGTCCCACAGCCCGGCGGTGTGACCGAGCAGCTCGCGGATGGTGACGTCGCGCGCGTACGCGGGAAGCCCGGGGAGCACGTCGCGCACCCGATCGTCCAGATGGAGCTTCCCGTCCTTCACGAGGAGCAGCACGGCCATCGCCGTGAACTGCTTGGTGAGCGACGCGAGCCGGTAGTCGGTGTACGGGGTGGCGGCGGTGCCGGCCTCGAGGTCGGCGAGCCCGTACGACTTCACGAGCGCCACGCGCCCATCGCGGATCACCAGCACGCTCGCCCCCGGCACGCCGGGGCGGTCGTACGCCGCGAAGATGGAATCCACGTCCGGCGCCTCCGTGGTCGATGTCGTTGCCGAGGGCTGCGGCGCCGCGGTGGCCGCGGCGCTCCCGCTCCCCGCCGCCACGCCAGCCGAATCCGGCGCGAGATGGTTGCCGTACCACGCCAGGTAGCGCTCCAGGCGGTCGCGCTTGAAGCTCGGCCTCCCGATCCCGTGGTGCTGCCCCGGGTAGATGATCAGCCTAGTGTCCACGCCGAGGCTGCGCAGCGACTGGTACATCTGCTCGCTGCCGAGCAGCGGCACGTTGAAGTCCGCATCGCCGCCGAGGAAGAGTGTGGGGGTGGTGATGCGGTCCGCGTGGAAGAAGGGATACGACACCTTGATCCACGCCGCCTGGTTCTTCCACGGCGCGCCCAGCTCCTGCTCGTACTGCACCACGTACTGGTCGGTCCCCCACATGGCGAGCTGCAGCGAGCTCCCCGCGCCGCTGATGGCGGCCCTGAACCGGTGGTCGCTGGCGATGGTGTAGTTGGTGAGTATGGCGCCGTAGCTCCACCCGCCGATGCCGAGCCGGTGGGGGTCGGCGATCCCCATCGCCACCACGTGGTCGACCATCGCGAGCAGGTCCTTCACCTCCTTGTCTCCCCAGTCGGCGAAGATGCTGTTGCTCCAGCGCGCTCCGCGTCCCGCGCTTCCGCGATAGTTCGCGGTGACCACGGCGTAGTCGTTGGCGGCGAACAGCTCGCGCTCGAGGTGGAACTCGAACTGGTCCTGCAGGTTCGGGCCGCCGTGGATGCGGAGCAGCGTGGGGAGGCGGCGCCCCGGCGTCCACCCGGCAGGCGTCACGAGCAGCCCGTGCACGTCGGCGCCGTCCTTGCCGCGCGCGGCGATCCCCCTGGTGGTGGCGAGCCGCACCTCGGACAGCCACGCGTCGTTCTGGTGCGAGAGCTGGCGCAGCGAGTCCCGCTCGACCGCGAACACCTCGTTCGGGCGCGTCGGCGTGGTGGAGAGCACCGCGAGCTTGCCGTCGGGTCCCTCGGAGAACGCGGTGACCACGCGCTCGCCGCTCGTCAGGCGCTCCGCCGCCCCGCCGGCGACGGGGACGCGCGCCACCCAGCGCGTGCGGTCGTCGGTGACCACGCAATAGATGGACGCGCCATCGCGGCTCCACCGCGGCTCGGCGATGGAGCGGTCGAGCGCGGCGGTGAGCACGCGCGGGGCGCACGCGGTCGTCGCGCCGGTCGCGCCGGAGCACGGCGCCACCGGCGTCACGGCGAGCTGGTAGATGTTGTACGCCGCGTACTTCGGGTCGCCGCCCCGCCGGTAGGCGATCTCGCGGCCGTCGGGGCTCCACGACAGCGGTCCGGCATCGTTGCCCGCGTAGGTGGTGAGCCGGCGCGGCATCGCGCCCGCGCGCGCCTCGATCACGAACAGGTCGGAGTTCTCCGTGCGGTCCGGGTCGGGCGCATCGCGGTCGCTCGCGAACGCGATCCATCGCCCGTCGGGCGACCATGCCGGATCCTCCTCGTCGAAGGCGCCGGATGTGAGCTGCTGGGCGCGCTTCGTGGCCACGTCGAACACGTACAGGTGCGAGCGCTGCGCGCCCAGGTAGCCGCTGCCATCGGACTTGAAGCGGTAGCGATCGATGACGATCGGCGCGGGGGACTTCGACGAATCCGCCGGATCGGGATCGTCGGCGATGATGGCGAGCCGCGCGCCGTCGGGGGACCAGGCGTACTCGTCGATCCCACCCGGGAAGTCGGTGAGACGCGACGCCTCGCCGCCGAGCCGGTCGAGGAGCCAGAGCTGCGTCGCCTTCGCTCCCTGGCGCTTGGAGAGGAAGGCGAGCCAGCGGCCGTCGGGACTCCAGCGCGGCATCCGCTCGCTCGCCGGCGAGCTCGTGAGCTGGATGGTGGTGTCCCCGGACCAGGTGGTCATCCAGAGGTCGCGCTGCGACTCGTCCTTCGCGGAGTCCACCGTCTCCACCACGTACGCCACCCAGCGGCCATCGGGGGAGCGCTGCGGATCGCTCACCTCGTGGATGCGGTAGATGTCGCTCGCGCGCACCGGACGGCGCGCGGGCGCCTGGGCCGCGAGCGGCGCGGCGAGGGCGAGGGCGAGGGCGAGCGACATCGTCGCCGCGACGGCGCGTGAAGCGAGGTGCACGAATCGACTCCGGGTGAGGGTCGCGGTCGCGTCCGCGAGCTGGGGTGTGCGGGAGAGAACTTCGGCGCCGTCGCGCTCGCTGTCCATGGGTCGCGCACGAAACCTGCGCACGAGGGCGGACACGATCGGGGCATCGCCGGACTGGAGATGGCCGGCCCACGCGGTGTGGGTGGCACGTGGCCCCGGACGAACGGCTCACGCTGGAGGCGAAGGTGCTAGGAGCCGACTGCCGTATCACGAGTGGATCCCGGCCGGCGCTGGCGGAGGTCCACGCCAACTCGACACGCACGCGTGCCGGTCGCACGCGCCCGGCGCCCGTGCCCCGCTGGCTTCCGCTCGCGACGATGCCCGCCCTCGCGGGACTCGCGATCGGTTGCGGCGACAGCAACCACCCCGTCGCGCCGATCGGCATCCACTTCAACAACGTCAGTCTCGCCGCGAACCCCAACAACGTGCTCTCCGCCGTCACCAAGTTCGCGGTGACGGGCGCCGACTCGGTGCACGTGGTCTACTGGTCGGACTCCGCGGATGCGAAGGCCACGCCGTTCACCGCCGCCGCGGCGTCGGACAGCGTGGTGGTGCTGGGGCTCGCCCCGGAGACGCAGTACCAGATGGCGGTCGAGGCGGTGAAGGGGGGGACCCCGGTGCGCTCCGACACGCTGGCGTTCACCACCGCCGCGCTGCCGACGCTGCTCGCGAACGCGAGGCTGGAGAGCAGCACTCCCTTCTCCGGCGGCTACATCCTCGCCGCGCTCGTGGACTCGTCAGGCGCGTACGGCGTGGCGTTCGACTCCACCGGCCAGGTGCGCTGGTACCGCGGGTTCAACGAGGGAGTGCCGGCGGGGGAGTTCAAGCAGCAGCCGAACGGCGACTTCACCATCTTCCTCGGCGCCACGCACGGCGGCCAGACGGTGCCGGGGCGCTACGTGGAGGTCACCCCCGGCGGCGACGTGGTGCGGGAGTTCTCGGCCCCAGCCGGCGCGTTCACCGACAACCACGAGCTGCGCCTCCTCTTCAAGGACGGGCAGTACGATGGCGCGGTGATGTTCACGTACACCGAGCGCCACGTCGACCTTTCGGCGCAGGGCGGCCCGAGCGACACGGCCGTGACCGGGCACCAGGTGGTGCGCGTGGCCGCCGATGGCTCCATGCGCACGGTGTTCGACGCCTGGGATCACTTCACCCTCGCCGACAACGTGGAGCCCATCGGCGGGGAGGCCGACTTCGACCACCCCAACTCCCTGGATATCGCCCCCGACGGCAACTACATCGTGTCGTGGCGCAACTTCGACCTGATCACGAAGATCGGCGCCGACAGCGGAAACATCATCTGGCGGTTGGGGGGGCCGCACAGCGACTTCACCATCACCGGCGATCCGCTCGGCCGCTTCAGCGCCCAGCACAGCGCGCGCGCGATCGGGAACGACCACGTGCTCATCTTCGACAACGGCACGCAGCACTCCCCGCCGGAGAGCCGCGCGGTGGAGTACGCGCTCGACACCGGCGCGAAGACGGCGACGATGGTGTTCCAGTACCGGCACTCGCCGCCGGTGTACACCCAGTTCACCGGCTCGGTGCAGCGGCTCCAGAACGGGAACACGTTCGTGGGCTTCACCTGGGCGCCCAACCTGATCGCCACCGAGGTGGCGCCCGACGGCTCGGTGGTGTGGGAGGGGACGCTGGGCTCGGGGAGCCTCCCGTCGCCGTACCGGTTCACGAAGGTCGTGTCGCTGTACCAGTACGAGCAGCCCTGAGCGGGCCGGCGCAGCCTCCCGGGAGATCGGCATCGTGCGGGCGCCGATCTCCCGGGTGCGCCGCCATCACGGGCGCAGCTCGATGATCGTGAACGACCCCGGCACCATCGCGGGGCGCGGGTGCGGGTGCTCCGCCGTGGGCGCCGGCGCGGCGCCGAACTCCGCGGTCACGGTGTACACCGCGTGCGTCCGCGGGTCGAGCTCCATCGTGCGCGCGCCGCGCTGCGTGGGCACGTTCGCCACCACCGTGTAGTGGTCCGGCGAGTCCTCGTGCGCCACGGTGAGCATGCCGTCGCGCCCGGTGGACGCGAAGGCGAGCTGCGTGGCGGGATCGAAGCGGTTGGCGTCCACCCCCTCGCCGATCGGCACCGTGGCCACCACGCGTCCGGTGTTGGCATCCACCACCGCCATCATGCGGTTCTCGCACCCGGCGAACAGGCGCGAGTGCGCGCGGTCGATCGCGAGCCCCGACGGCGATTCGCACGGCGCCAGCGGCCAGGTGGCCTTCACCGCGAGGGAGCGCGCGTCGAACGCCACGATCTGGCTCCGGTCCTCGATGTTCACCAGCACCCGCCCGTTCCCGTCGGCCACCGCGAACTCCGGCTTCCCGCCGAGCGGGATCGTCCCCACCACGCGACCGGTGGCGGCGTCGATCGCCGTGGCGTCCGCGCTCCGGCCGTTGAAGGTGAACACGCGCTTCGTGGTGGGCTCGTAGAGGATCGCGTCGGGGTTCGCTCCGGTCACCTTCACCGTGCCGATCACGGAGAGCGTGCGCGGATCGAAGATCGTCACCGTGGAGTCGCGCCCGTTGCTCGTGAAGCCCCGGTGGAGCTCCGGCGCCAGGGCGATCCCGTGCACGCCGCTGGTGTTCGGCAGGTCGCCCACCACCTTGCCGGTGCCCAGGTCCACCACCATCACGTGCGTGCCGCGGGAGACGAACAACCGGTCGGTGGCGGTGTCCACGGTGAGGTAGTCCCAACCGCCGTCGCCGCCGATGGTCGTGCGCTTCACCACGTGGTAGTGCGCGGCGCCGGACTGCGCCGTGAGCGCGGCCGGCGCGAGGAGCGCGGCGGCGAGCGATACCGTGACGACACGCGAGCGGAGCATGATCGATCCTCGATGAGGGAAGAGTGAGACGCGGTGCCCTGCGCGCTGGACCTCGCGCGCCGCGCCTTCAGCGATCGTGTTGCATGGTGTACCCTCGCCCGCGAATCGCGACGAGCAAGGTGGGGACGACGTACAGGGTGATCGGCGTGGACAACGCGAGCCCGCCGATCACCGCCAGCGCGAGCGGACGTTGCAGCTCGCTCCCCGCCCCGAGCCCGAGCGCCAGGGGGAGCAGGCCGAAGAGCGTGCACAGCGTGGTCATGAGGATCGGGCGGAGCCGGATGCGGGCCGCTTCGCGGATCGCCGGCTCGAGCGCCAGCCCGCCCTCGCGCATCCGATGGTGCGTGAAGTCGAGGAGGATGATCCCGTTCTTCACGATGAGCCCCACGAGCAGGATCAGCCCCATGAAGCTCGACACGTTGAGCGCCGTGCCCGTGATCAGCAGGAGCAGCATCGCGCCCACGAACGAGAGCGGCGCGGCGAGCAGCACGATGAGCGGCTCCACGAACGACCGGAACTGGACCACCATCACCGCGATCACGCTCATGGCGGCGAGGGCGAGCACGAGCAGGAGGGCGCGGAAGGCGGCCTGCTGGCTGGCGTACTGCCCCGCGAGCTCCAGCCGGATTCCCGCCGGCGGCGGGTTCGCCGCCACCACGCGCTTCACGTCCGTCATGATCGCGCCGAGCGAGCGGCCGCTGATGTCGGCGGTCACGTCGATCATCTGCTGCTGGTTCTCGCGGAGCAGCTCGGCGCGCGTCTCCACGGGTTGGAAGGAGGCGAGCGTGGAGAGCGGCGCCACCCCGCCGGTGGCCGGCGACACGATGGGGAGCGCGCCGAGCTGCTGCGGGTCGAAGCGCACGGAGTCGGGGGCGCGCACGCGCACGCCGACGGAGCGGTCCTCGAGGCGCACGTCGCCGGCATCGGCGCCCATGAGGGCGCCCGCCACCTCGGCGCTCACCTGGTCGGGGGTGAGCCCGAGCCGGTTCACCTCGGCGGGCGAGATGTGCATCGCCAGCTCGGCGCTCGGCTCGCTCACACCGTCGTACAGGTCTTCCACGCCATCGATCGCCTCCAGCTTCGGCGCGATGCGCCGCGCGTACGCCTCCAGGGCATCGAGGTCCGGACCGAACAGCTTGATCTCCACCGGGCGCGCCGCGCCGGCGAGGTCGTTGATCACGTCGGAGAGGATCTGCACGAACTCCACGTGCAGCCGCGGCACCGCCCGCTCCGCGCGGGTGCGCACGTCGTCGATCACCTCGAAGATCGAGCGGTCACGCCTGCCCTGCGGCTTCAGCCGAGCCACGATGTCGCCGGTGTTCTGCTCCGTCGCGAACAGTCCCAGCTCGGCGCCGGTGCGGCGCGAGGTGCCGGTGATCTCCGGCGTGGCGGCGAGGATGCGCTCCACCTCGTGCACCTGCCGGTCGGTTTCCGCAAGCGCCGTCCCGCCGGGGGTGAAGTAGTCGAGCACGAACGCTCCCTCGTCCATCTCCGGAAGGAAGCCGGTGCCCACGAAGTGGTGCACTACCACCCCCGCCGCGATCAGCAGCACGGCCACGAGCCCCAGCCGGCGCGCGTGGTGCAGCGTGGCGCCGAGCGAGCGCTCGTAGCGGTCGGAGAGGGCGTCCACCGCGCGCCCCACCCGGGCGAGCACCCCGCGGCGCGCCGCGGGCGACTCCTCCCGCTCGGCATCCCCCTCGCCGAGGTACTGCTCGCTCAGCAGCGGGATGATCGTGAGCGCCAGCACGAGCGACACGAGCACGGCGATGGTGAGCGTGATCGAGAGCGCGCGGAAGAACTGCCCCTCCACCCCCGTGAGCAGCC
>CAMLEQ010000042.1 GCA_946479015.1 uncultured Gemmatimonadota bacterium
CCCCCCGCGCCGGCCCCCCGGGGGCCGCGGGGCCCGGGCCCCGGCGGCGGCTCGCGCGCCGGCATCACGCCAGCTCCGGACCGCGCACCAGGCGCCGAGTGCGGGCGACGGCGACCATGCGCGCGAGCCGCCGCAGCTCCAGCTCGAGCGCGCGGCGCCCCAGTGCGGTGATGCGGTAGTAGCGCCGGCGCTCGTCGTCACCGTCGCGCGGCCGGCGCGGAGACTCCTCGATGAGCCCCGTGTCCATCATCCGCCCGATCGATCCGTAGAGCGTTCCGGGGCCCATCCGGATCTGGCCATCGGTGAGCTCCTCCACTTCCTTGGCGATCGCGTAGCCGTGACAGTCGCCGCCGGCGAGCGCGAGAAGGATGTGCGCCACGGCCGGCGTGAGCGGGAGGAGGGATCGGGGATCGGTGTCAGCTCTGGCCATGCGTGGTAGCGTCCGAGAACGGGGCTCTGGGCGTGTCTACATCCGTTACGGATATATTGGACCTCCGGTTTCGCCGCGCAATGGTGCGGGGCGCCGTCATCTCCCGCGCCCCGCGCCCCGCGCCCCGCGTCCCGCGTCCCGCAGACGACGGGAACCCTCCACCCGCGCCGACCCTTTTCCTGATGTAGGGGTATCACGACCCGGAATGGGGAACACGACGTCGCGGGCGCGAACACCGTCGCGCCGCGCGGCCCGGAAGCCCCCGCACGACGGAGAGTCACATGCCGCGTTACGAGTTCTTGCTGAACAGCCAGTTGGAGGGCACGCGACTCGCCGGGGCTGTCACCGGCGGATCGTTCGAGGAGGCGCTGGAAGCGATCGCGAACGAGGGCGAGGTGAGTGAGGGGGACACCCTCGAGATCGGAGTGAAGGGCTTTCCGCCCGCGCGTTACCAGCTGGTCTGGTCGGCGCAGGACGGCATCTCCTGGCGCCCCGAGCACCGGCTCGCCGCCTGAACCTGCACCCATAGATGACGAACCCGCCCCGGAAGCATCGCTTCCGGGGCGGGTTCGCGCATCAGGCGATGCGGTGCCGCGCGAGGCGGCTCACTGGTCGAAGATCACATCCACCGGGATCCCCTTCGTCTTCAGCCGGGCCAGGTCGCCCTGGAGCACCGGCGAGATCTTTCCGTATTCCTCGTAGTAGTTGCCCACGCCCGCGTAGTCGCCGTCACCCTGGAGCCGCAGGATCTTCTCGGCCAGGGCGTTCATCCCCGCCTGCATCTTGTCGAAGTCCACGCGGTACTTCCCGGTGGCGGAGTCGCGGGTGAACGCGCCCTGCCGCTGGAGGAAGTTGAACGCCGCGATGTTCGCCCTGCCGTGCGCGTCGCTCGCGCCGAAGCGCACGGAGCGGAGGAGGCCGGCGAGGAAGGTCACGTAGTTGTCGCGCACGTCCTCCTTCCCCAGCTCCCCGCGCTGGTTCAGCGCCTGCACCATGTACAGCCCGAGGATGTCCGCCTTCCCCTCCTCGAGCGCGCCCGCGCGCTCCTTCAGCGCCTCGCGCACGGTGCCCTTGCCATCGATCGTGTTCTTGATCCCGAGGCCGTGCGCCACCTCGTGGAACATCGTGTTCTCGAAGAACGCGGGGAACGTCACGCGCTGGAGCTGGTCCGCGTCCACGAGCTCCGCCGCGATCGGCCGCATGATCCGGTCGAATTTCGCCTGCATCGCGTTCTCGAGCTGGAGGCGGCGCGTCCCCTTCCTGAGCTGCACCTGCTCGTCGTTGGGGAGGTTGATGGCGATGGTCTTCGCGCCGGCGTTCGCCTGGCCGGCGTAGTACACGACGTCGTATGCGTTCAGGTCGGAGTCGGTGCCCGGCTTCTCCCGCTTGTACTGCTCGGGCACGGGGATCCCGCGCTGCAGCGACGGGAGCATGGAGGCGTAGCGCGCGAGCCGCTCGCTCCACGCCTTGTCCTTCACCAGCACGTACGCCTCGTGCGCGGTCTTGTAGCCGAACAGGTTGTCCTCGTACGTCTCGATCGGCCCGATGACGATGTCGAGCGTGTTGTGCTTCATGTCCATCCACGCCAGGTCGCTCGGCCGGTAGTCGTCGGTGAGCAGCGCCCGCGCGCGCGCCTCGAGGTACCTCCGGAGTCCCGGATCCTCGGCGAGCGCCGCCGCCTCGCGCAGCTTCGCCGCCGCCTCTTGGTTGTGCACCGCGAACGCTTTCGCGTACGGGATGGCCACGAGCCGCCCGCTGGAGTCGCGGCGGACGAGCGTGTACGGGGAGCGGAGCGAGTCGCCGTACGCCTTGGAGGTGGCGGCCGCTGAGTCGAACTCCGCCTTCGTCATCTCGCGGGGATAGAGATTCGCCCCCGGCGGCTTCGACCCCACCTCGCCGACGAACGGGGCGTCGTTGGCGAGGCGGTCCCACGGCCCGTAGTTGATCTCCGCGAAGCGCCGAGTGTCGGAGTCGGGGATCGACCGGAGGAGCGAATCGCGGTTCCCGTACGCCTCCTCCCAGTAGATCGGGTCCATGTGCTTCGCCGCCTCCACGAGCAGCGGGATCATGCGCCGCTCCTTCGGCGTGAGCGCGGTCGTGTCCGCGGAGAGCTTCACGGTGGTGTACTTCGCCAGGCGCGCCGAGCCGCCCTCGGGCACCGCCGCGGCGGCCGCGGCGCTGTCGCCGCCCGCGCGCGCCGGCTTCTCCCCGCCGCAGGCGCAGAGCGCGGCCGCGAGCAGCGCGATGGGCACGGTGCGGGGGATGGAAGGCAGATGGTGAAACGTTGCTCTCATCGATGTCTCCGTATCCGGGCGGCCGTGCCCGGCTCATGGGTGCGAGTGGAAGCTGAAGCGCGGGCGTGGACGGGGCAAGCGGCCCACTCATTGCTCCTGCGCGCCGCATGGCCATCACGGCGCACCAGATGTTCGAGAGCGTCCGGGCCGATGCCAAGGTGGAGCTGGAGCGCTCCTCCGTCGGCCTCGCGTTCTCCGGGCTCTCGGCAGGGCTCAACATCTCCTTCAGCTTCGTCGCCATCGCCGCGGTGATGCACGCCACGGGGAGCGCGGAGCCCGGGCTGCTCGGCGCGATCGCCTACCCGATCGGGTTCATCATCATCGTGCTCGCCCGCGCGCAGCTCTTCAGCGAGAACACCCTCACACCCGTCCTGCTCGTCCTCGATCACCCGAGCCGCTTCAACCTCTCCAACACCGCGCGGCTGTGGGCGGTGGTGCTCGCGTTCAACCTGCTCGGCGCGTGGCTCTTCGCCGTGGTGCTCGCCAACATCCCGTCCCCCGATGTGGTGCCGCACGTGGGACGGGAGTGGCTCGACGCGGCGGCGCGCGCATCGTTCCACGGGAGCTGGACGTCGGTTCTCGTGCGCGGCGTGTTCGGCGGATGGCTCGTGGCGCTCATGGCGTGGATGCTCCACGCCGGCGAAGGGGCGGTGTCGGAGATCATGATCGTCTGGCTCGCCGCCTTTCTCATCAGCGCCGCCGGGTTCGCGCACAGCGTGGCAGGCGCCACCGAGGTGCTCTACCTCGCGGCGCGCGGCATCATCGGCTACGGCGACTGGCTCTGGCGCTTCCAGCTGCCCGTCACGGTCGGCAACGCCATCGGCGGGATCGTGTTCGTGTCGCTCGTGAACTACGCGCAGGTGAAGGGGTCGGGGGAGGACGTGGAGGTCGCGAAGCGGATCGAGCACGAGCGCGCGGTGCAGCAGGCGAAGGAGGAGGAGGCTGCCACCAGCGCAGCGCGGCGCGAGCTGCGGCAGGGGGAGCCAGGCAGGCGTCCGCGGCCTTGACCGCGGGAGACCGTGTGGTGAGTATACGCCACCCCGCCCGCCGGCGCGGTCAACCCCCCCCCCAAAAACCCCCCGAAGCGCACCAAAGTGGAAAAGCGCCCTGCGGTCGCCCCCCTCTCTCTCCCGCACCCGCACATCCCGCCGCATGCTCACAGAAGTCGATCTGCGCCGTCTCGTCGCCGTCGGCGAACAGTTCGACGTCGAGCTCGTGGGGGAGGAGACGTCGCCGCTCGCCGACCGCGAGCTGGTGGAGCACGTGGTCTGTCTCGCCAACGGGCGCGGGGGGACGCTCCTGATCGGGGTCGAGAACGACGGGCGAGTGACCGGCGCGCGCGCGCGGCACGGGGAATACACCGACCCGCGGCGCGTGGAGGTGCTCGTCGCCAACCGCACCGTGCCGAGCTGCCCGGTGGAGTGCAGCGTGGTGCCGCTCGACGGGCGCGATGTGATCGTGGTCGAGATCCCCGGCGGGCGCCCCGTCACCTCCACGCACGATGGGGTCTATCGGCGCCGCGGCATCGACGTCCACGGCAAGCCGTGCTGCGTCCCCTTCCTCGTGCACGAGATGCAGTCGCGCGAGGCGAGCCGCGGCGCGCTCGACTACTCCGCGCTCATCGTTCCCGAGGCCGGGTGGGACGACCTCGACCCGATCGAGATCGAGCGGCTGCGCCAGACCGTGGCCAGGAACGCGGGGCGCGCCGACGCGGCACTGCTCGGACTCTCCGGTCCGGAGATCGTCCGCGCGCTCGGGTTGGGGGAGGGCGGGGGGGAGCACATCGAGCGCGTGCGCGTGGCGGGGCTGCTCCTGCTCGGGCGCGACGAGGCGCTGCGCCGGCTGGTCCCCACGCACGAGGTGGCGTTCCAGGTGCTGAGCGGGACGCGCATCGCGGTGAACGAGTTCTTCCGCTGGCCGCTCATCCGCGCGGCGGATGAGATCGCGCTGCGCTTCGAGGCGCGCAACGAGCAGGAGGAGATCGAGCTGGGGCCGGTGCGCGTGGGGATCCCGCGCTACAGCCCGGCGGGGTTCCGCGAGGCGCTGCACAACGCACTCATTCACAGGGACTACACGCGGCTCGGCGCGGTGCACGTGCAGTGGCGCGACGAGGAGATCGAGATCGCGAGCCCCGGCGGCTTCCCGGATGAGGTGCGCCTGGAGAACCTGCTCGTCACCGCGCCGCGCCCGCGCAATCCGGTGCTGGCGGACGCGTTCAAGCGCATCGGGCTGGTGGAGCGCACGGGGCGCGGGATCGACACCATCTACGAAGGGCAGCTCCGCTACGGGCGCCCGGCCCCGGACTACTCCCGGAGCAGCCCGGCGAGCGTGCAGGTGCTGCTTCCCAACGGAGCGCCGAACGTGCCGCTCGCCCGGATCATCATCGAGCGCGACCGCCCGGGGCGGCGGATGTCGCTGGATGAGATGCTGGTGTTGAACGTGGTGGCGCGAGAGGGGCGCGTGAGTGTCGTCCAGGCGGCGGCATTGATGCAACGCGCCGAGGGTCCGGCGATGGCGGTGCTCGACCGGCTCGCGGAGGGGGGAGCACTCGAGGCGCGCGAGGAGCGGCGGGGGAGGGTGTACGAGCTGGCGCCCGCGCTGCGCAGGGCGCTGGACGGCGGCGACGGGTCGGACGTGCCGGCCGGGGTTTCGCGCGAGGACCTAATCCTTCAATATGTGGATCGCCACGGGCGGATCACGCGGAGCCAGGCGGCGGAGCTGTGCGGGTTGGAGGGGCGGGAGGCGCGCGGCGTGCTCGAGAGGCTGGTGAAGCGGGGGGATCTGGTGGTTCGGGGGGAGCGGCGGGGGTCCTACTACGAGCGGTCGGCCGGGGATGGCGCTGGCACCGGGGCGGAAATGGCGGGGGACGAGGTTATGACCGAGGATATGGAGGACGGTCATAACTTATGAACATTGTCCACAGAGTTATGAACATCGGTCATAAGATTGGCGGCCAAAACCTGGGTCCAGCGACGGTCGTACTGGGGTAAGTCATTGCGGGCTAGTGAGTTGCGATACTGCTCCAAACCCCACCCCGCTCGTTCATAAAATCCACGGCCGCCAAATCCACACCGCCGAACCACCGGCCGGGCTCGCCTCCGAGCCCGGCCGGTCGCTTTTCCACAGCATTCGACGTACTGCAGACCCCGCTTCGCGGGTGAAAAGCCGGCCATTGCCCTCTCCCGGGCCGGTCGCGTAGAGTGGGGCCGGCGGGTCGACCGCGGCGGGCAGCGCCCGTCGTCGCCGCCCGCGTGAGCACGCCGGCGGGCGGGTGCTCGGAGCGGTGGAGGGTGATCGTGATCAGCATCCTGCGGAAGGACACGCACGCCGTGATTCGCGAGCTGGACGCCGAGTCGCTCGCCGGCGCGCGGCTCGATGGCGTGCGGCTGGACTGGGCGCTCCTCCCCGGTGCGGAGCTGTGTGGGGCGAGCTTCGTCGGGGCGGACCTGTGCATCGCCGACCTGAGAGGGGCGAAGCTGCGCGATGCCACCATGGTGGGGGTGGACGCGAGCGGCGCGGACTTCACCGGCGCCGACCTGCGCGGTGCCGACCTCACCGATGCGCGCCTCAAGTTCGCGACCTTCGCCGGCGCGGACCTCTCCGGGGCGAAGATGGAGCGCGCGCATCTGCTGCTGGCCAGGCTCGGCGGCGCGATCATGCGGGACGCGCGGCTCGATCACGCCGATCTCTCGCACGCCGACCTGGCGCGGGCGTCGCTCGTGGGCGCCGATCTGGGCTCCGCCGACCTCGCCTTCACCGATCTCTCCCACGCCGCCCTCGACTTCGCGTCGCTCGCGAGAGCGAACCTGCGCGGGACGGTGCTGCGCGGCGCGAGCCTGCGCCGGGCCGACCTGCTCATGACGCTGCTCGACGGGGTGGCGCTCGCCGGCGCGGACCTCGGCGAAGCGGTGATCGGGCGCGCCGTGTTCGCGAACTGCGTGGACCTGTGCGAGGCGCGCGGGCTCGATCAGGTGCGCGCGCCGGAGCCGGCGTCGGTGGACATCGCCACGCTGCGCGCGGCGGGGAGCGAGGCGTCGCGCATTCTCGCGCTCGCAGGGGTGGCGCCGGGGCTCGAGAGCGCGCCGGTGGGGGAGCCCGCGCGCGGGTGAGCGGCGGCTCCGCTCAGTCGCGCGTCGCCGCCCGCGCCGCCGCGAACACGGCGCTCACCCGCCGCTCGAGATCCGCGGGCACCGCGATCCGCCGGAGCTTCGTCCGCAGTTCCGCGAGCATGCGCGCCTCGAACGCGAATGCGCCGGCGCACGCGGCGCACGTCTCGAGGTGCGCGCGCACCATCCCGATCTCGTGCGCCCCGAGCTCGCGGTCCACGAAGTCATCGAGCTTGCGCGCCGTCTCCTCGCACGTGTAGCGATCCACGTGCGGCCGGTGATCGTGCGTCATCGCGCGCCCTCCGCGGTCGTGGCCATTCGCGCGGCGACCAGCCCCTGGTCGAGCGCCAGCTCCCAGAGCTGCTTCTGGAGCATGCGGCGCCCCCGGTGCAGCCGTGACCGCACGGTCCCCACCGGAATGCCCAACACGTCGGCGATCTCCTGGTATGCCACGTCGTCGATGAAGTAGAGCGTGCACACCGCGCGGTATTCCTCGGGGAGCAGCTGGAGCGCGGCCGCCACCTGCTCCGATTGCAGCCGGCCGAGCGTGTCGGCCACTGGATCGCCCCCCATGTCCGCCCCCGACTCCGCCGCGCGCAGCAGCAGGTAGTGCTCGGACGCCTCCTCCAGCCCGTGCGATCCGCGATCCGCCGCGCGGCGGCGGTAGCTCGAGTAGAAGCAGTTGTACAGGATGCGGAAGAACCACGCCTTGAAGTTGCTCCCGGCCTGGAACGTCCCCACGCCGCGTAGCGCATGGAGCGCCGCGTCCTGCACCAGGTCCTCGGCGTCGGCGCGATTGCGCGTGAGGTTCAGCGCCACGCCGTACGCCTTCGGCAGGAGCGGGCGAAGCAGTTGCTCGAGGGAATCCGCGTCCAGCGGCATCGAGGCACCTCCCGGGAGACGGCTGCTGTAACTCCGCGTCGCGTCGGCTGGTTCCCGTGGACAGCAGGCGCATCAGGTTGCGCTGGCGCTCCCGCGCCACACATTAGCGCACTGCCACCATCCGGTATCTTTCAGCGCCGTAACCCGGAGCCGCTGCGCTCCAGGATGTCGATGTCCGGCATGCGGACCATGGCGACAATCGAAGGAATCGCGCTCGGAGTGGCGCTCGCGCTCGCGGCCACGGGGTGCGTGCGGTACCGTCCCGCGCCCATCGCGCCGGGCCAGGGCCTGGCCACTCTCGAGCGGCGCTCGCTCTCCGATTCGGGGCTGTGCGCCTTCGTCGCGCGCAACCTCACGGCGGGACGTGCGTCCGACACCACCCCGCCGGCGGACACGACGCGTCCGTGGGACCTCGGCGCGCTCACGCTCGCGGCATTCTATTATAGTCCCGACCTCGACGTGGCGCGGGCGCGGTGGGCGATCGCTCGGGCGGGGGTGGTGACCGCCGGGGCGCGTCCGAACCCGACGATCTCGGCCGTTCCGGGACGCGTGGTGCACCAGAGCGCCGCGGCAGCGGAGGTCGAGCGCGGGGTGAGTCCGTGGACGCTGGCGCTCGACCTCGACGTCCCGCTCGAGCTCTTTCACCGCCGGGGCTACCGCATCGCGCAGGCACGACACCTCGCCGACTCGGCGCGCTTCGGCATCGCCCAGACCGCGTGGGAGGTGCGCGACCGCACGCGCGGCGCGCTCCTCGACCTCGGCGACGCCCGCGCGCGCGACACGGTGCAGCGCGCGCTCGTCGCCGCGCGCGACGACCTGGTGCGGCTGCTCGAGCACCGGCTCGCCGCGGGCGAGGCCTCGCAGCTCGACGTCTCGCGCGAGCGCACGCTCAGGGATCGCGCGCGCCTCGACCTGCGCGCGATCGAGCGCGCAGCGGCCGAAGCGCGGAGCGGACTGGCCACCGCGATCGGCGTGCCCGCCGAGGCGCTCGATGCGATCGCCATCGATCCGCATCTCGCGACGCCCTCTCCCGCCGCGCTCCCTCCGGCCGACTCGCTGCGGCGGCTGGCGCTGCTCGGCCGCGCCGACGTGCTCGCCCTGCTGGCGGAGTACGAGGCCGCCGAGTCCGCGCTCGCCCTCGAGGTGGCGCGGCAGTATCCCGATCTGCACCGGCTCCCCGGGCTCTCGTGGGATCGCGGCGACGAGATCTTCAGCGTGGGTGCATCGGCGGTGCTTCCGCTGCTCTCGCGCAATCGCGGCCCGATCTTCGAGGCGATGGCGCGCCGTCGGGAAACCGCCGCTCGCGTGCTCCAGCGCCAGGCGATCGTGCTCGGGGAGCTGGACAGCGCGCTCGCCGGCTACCGGGCCGCCTCGGCGGCCGTGACGGACGCCGACTCGCTGATTGCCGGCGCGCGGCGCGCGGAGGCCGCGGTCGAGGCGCAGCTCAGGGCCGGGGAGGCCGATCGCGTCGCGCTGGTGAGCATGCAGATCGAGGTCGCGACGAGCGAGCTCGCGCGGCTCGACGCCGTCGCGGCGCAGCGGCGCTCGCTGGGCCGGTTGGAAGACGCCGTGCAGCGCCCGCTCGCCGGCGAGCCCATACCGCGGACGGATGCCGGCCCACCACCAGGGAGGCAGCAACGGTGAACGAGCGCGAGGATCCGGAAACGCGATCGCCTGACTACCAGCACCCCACCGGCGGTCATGCGCGGAGCCGCGGCGCCGTCGTCGCCATCGTCGCGGCCGTGCTGCTCGCGGCCCTGATCGTCTGGGGGTACGTGGCCAGCCGCAGCGAGGCCGCTCGCGCGCGAGACACCGAGACGCCCGGCGCCGCCCCGTCGCGCACGCGCACGGTGGACGGGGAGACGGTGGTCGAGATGGGCGCGCGAGCGCGGGAGCGGGGCGGGATCGTGGTGGCCCCCGCGCCAGCCAGCGGCGGCGGCGGCGTGACCGGCTACGGACGCGTGATCCCGCTCGACACGCTGGCCGCGCTGCACGACGAGTACGTGTCGGCGCGGAGTGCGGCCGCGCAGGCCGGAGCGCGCGCCGAGGCGTCGCGACGCGAGTACGATCGGCTGTCGGCGCTGCACGCCGACGAGCAGAACGTCTCGGCGCGCGCGGTGGAGGAAGCGCGTGCGGCGATGCTCGCCGACCAGGCCGCGCTTGCCGCCGCCGCCGCCCCCGCGCGCACGCTCGCCGCGGCGGCGCGGCAGGATTGGGGGGCGGTGGTGGGGGACTGGATCACGCGGGGCTCTGCCGAGCTCGGGCGGCTGATGGATGGGCGCGACGTGCTGGTGCAGGTGACCGTCCCCTTCGGCGCGATCGGCGGCGCGGCGCACGCCGGGGCGGCGCTCAGGGGAGGGGACACGAGCGCGGCGGCGATCTCGCGTGAGCGAGCCGAGAGCACCGCCGCGAGCTCCGAGCTTCCGCCGCGCCGCGCGCGGCTGGAGACGGGCCCAGGCGCCACCGTCGATGCCCGGTACATCTCCGTGGCCGCCCGCGCGGATCCGGCGATCCAGGGGCCGAGCTTCTACTACGTGGCCGCCGCGTCGCCGACGCTGATCCCGGGGATGAACGTCACCGCGGTGCTCGCCGGCGACGCACGCGCCGCGCGCGGCGCCGCCATCCCCGACTCCGCCATCGTGTGGACCGACGGCGCGCCGTGGGTCTACGTGCAGCTCGACTCCGCGACCTTCGTCAGGCGGCGCGTCGCGATCGGCGTGCCGGCCGTCACCGGCGGCTCCTTCGTGACGACGATCGCGCCCGGCACGCCGATCGTCGTGCGGGGCGCGCAGGTGCTGTTGTCCGAGGAGCTCCGCTCCCGCATCCAGGGGAGCGGCGACGAGGACGAGTCGTGATGCACGGCGGCCTGCTCGGCGCGGTGGTCCGCTTCGCGGTCCGCTTCCGCGGCGTCGTTATCTCGCTGGCGGCGATCCTCCTCGCGTACGGCGTGGTGTCGCTCACGCACGCGCGCTACGATGTGTTTCCCGAGTTCGCGCCCCCCGAGGTGTCGATCCAGACGGAGGCGCCGGGGCTCGCCCCCGAGCAGGTGGAGCTGTTGGTGACGCAGCCGATCGAGAACGCCATCAACGGCACGCCGGGACTCGCGCGCCTCCGCTCGTCGTCGATCCAGGGGATCTCCGTCATCACGATCGTCTTCGACCCGAGGAGCGACATCTACCGCGACCGGCAGCTCGTGGCGGAGCGGCTGAACGAGGTCGCGGGGACGCTCCCGCAGGGGATCGAGGCGCCGCGCATCACGCCGCTCACGTCGTCCACGGCCACGGTGCTCATCGCCGGCGTCACATCGACGACGCGCTCACTGATGGATTTGCGGACGGCAGTAGACTGGATGGTCAAGCCGCGCCTGCTCGGCGTGCGCGGCGTCGCCGACGTCGCGGTGTTCGGCGGAGAGGTGCGCCAGGTGCAGATCCAGGTGCACCCCGACCGCCTGGTGCGCTACGGGCTCGCGCTCGAGGACGTGCTCCGCGCGGCGCCGAGGGCCACCGGACTCCAGGGCGCGGGGTTCGTCGAGACCGCGAACCAGCGCCTCGTGCTCCAGACCGCGGGGCAGCCGCTCGCCCCCGAGGAGGTGGCGCAGACGGTGATCGCGTCGCCGAACGGCGTGCCCGTGCGGCTGCGCGACGTCGCCGACGTGGTGGCCGCTCCCGCGCCGCGGTTCGGCGCCGCGACGATCATGGGGCGGGAGGGCGTCTCGATGCTCATCGAGGCGCAGTTCGGCGCGAACACCGTGGACGTCACGCGCGGCGTCGAGGGCGCGCTGGCCGAGCTCCGCCCGACGCTCGCCGCGCAGGGGATCGAGCTGCGGACGGATGTGTTCCGGCCGGCCAACTTCATCATGACGGCGGTCGGCAACGTGCGCTCGGCGCTGCTGCTCGGCGGCGTGCTGGTGGTCGTGGTGCTCTTCCTGTTCCTGTTCGACCTGCGCATCGCCGCGATCTCGGCGACGGCGATCCCGCTGTCGCTGCTCGCGGCGGTGGTGGTGCTCGATCGCCTGGGGCTCACGCTCAACACGATGACGCTCGGCGGGCTGGCGATCGCGATCGGCGAGGTGGTGGACGACGCGGTGATCGACGTGGAGAACATCGCCCGCCGGCTGCGCGAGAACCGGCGCCGCGCGGAGCCCCTGCCGGTGGGGCGCGTGGTGCTCGATGCGTCGCTCGAGGTGCGGAGCGCGGTGGTGTACGCGACGTTCGCCGTCATCCTCGTCTTCCTCCCCGTGCTCGCGCTCTCGGGGGTGGCGGGGCGGCTGTTCGCGCCGCTCGGGATGGCGTACATCCTGTCGGTGCTCGCCTCCCTCGTCGTCGCGCTCACGGTGACGCCGGCGCTGGCGATGCTCCTGCTCTCGCGGCGCGAGGTGAGCGACCGCGAGCCGCCGGTAGTGCGCTGGGCGAAGACGCGCTACGTGGCGCTGCTGCGCCGCGTGGAGGCGCGGCCGCGCCCCGTGCTCGCCGCCGCCGGCGCGCTCACGGCGCTCGCGCTGCTGCTCCTTCCGTTCTTCGGCGGGAGCTTCCTCCCCGAGCTCAAGGAGGGGCACTTCATCGTCCACATGACGGCGATCCCCGGCACGTCGCTCGAGCAGTCCGTCCGCCTCGGCGACAGCGTCACGGCGGCGCTGCGCAAGCTGTCGGTGGTGCGGCTCGTGGAGCAGGAGGCGGGGCGCGCCGAGGCGTTCACAGACGTGCACGGGCCGCACCTGAGCGAGATCAACGTCGATCTCGTGCCGCTGAGCAGCGACCTGGCCAGGACCGCGGGGGACAGCATCCGCCGCGCGCTCTCAGGCATCCCCGGCGCGAGCTTCTCGGTGAACACCTTCCTCACCGAGCGGGTGGAGGAGACGCTGAGCGGCTACACGGCGGCGGTGGTGGTGAACGTGTTCGGCAACGACCTCCCCGCGATCGACGCCGCGGCGCAGCGCGTGGCCGAGGTGCTCCAGCGGGTGCCGGGGGCGACGGGAGTGGAGCTCCAGAGCCCGCCGGGCAACCCGCAGCTCACCATCCGGCTGCGCCCCGACGCGCTGCTGCGCTGGGGGTTCGATCCCGTGGACGTGCTGGCGGCGATCCGCACGGCGTATCAGGGGGACGTGGTGGGGCAGGTCTACGAGGGGAACCGCGTGTTCGACGTGACGGTGACGCTCGATCCGTCGATTCGCGACCGCGTGGAGTGGATCGGCCAGCTTCCGCTGCGCAACGCGCGGGGCACGTACGTGCACCTGGGGCAGCTCGCCGACATCACCGAGGGATCCGGCCGCTACCAGGTGCAGCACGTCGGCGCGCGGCGCGTGCAGACGATCACCACCAACGTGGCGGGTGGCGACGTGACGAGCTTCGTGGCCGAGGCGCGGCGGCGGATCGCGGCGCAGGTGCACCTGCCGTCCGGGGTCTACCTCGAGTGGAGCGGCCAGGCGGAGGCGCAGGCGCAGTCGCGGCGCGATCTGCTGCTCGACTCGCTCGTGGCCGGGGCCGGCGTGCTGCTCCTGCTGTCGATGGTCACGGGGAACCGGCGCAACCTGCTGCTCGTGCTGGCGAACGTCCCGTTCGCGCTCGTCGGCGGCGTGCTGGCGGTGTTCGCCACCGGCGGGCTGCTCACGCTGGGGAGCCTGGTGGGGTTCGTGACGCTGTTCGGGATCACGCTCCGCAACTCGATCATGATGATCTCGCATTACGAGCATCTCGTGGTCGTGGACGGCGAGCCGTGGGGGATCGAGACGGCGATTCACGGTGCGGCCGACCGGCTGGCGCCGATCCTCATGACGTCGATCGTGACGGCGCTCGGGCTGCTGCCGCTGGCGATCGGCATGAACGCGCCGGGGCGGGAGATCGAGGGGCCGATGGCGCTGGTGATCCTGGGCGGGCTGGCGACGTCGATGGCGCTCAACCTGCTCGTGCTCCCCGCGCTGGCGCTGCGCTACGGGCGCTTCGGGGCCACGGCGGACGACCTTCGTTCCCCGATGTGAAACGACCCTGGCCAGAACGTGGGCCAGGGTCGGTTCGTGCTCACCGGTCGGTGTGCGCCGTGCTGTCGGCGCCCTGGCGGCGATGGCCGCGCCGGCCACCGCGATCGCGCATGTGCTCGCGCATCTGCGCCACGTTCTGGTCGAACACCTTCTGCTGGTCCGGGGTGAGCACGCCCCGGATGTCGGCCATGTGGCGCTGCATCATGTCGCGCATCTTGCCGCGCATCGCCTGACGGTCGCCGCCGCTCGAGTCGCGGAGCGTGCGCATCTCGTCGCGATGGCGCGCGCGGATGGTGTCCACCTGCTTCTGCTGCTCGGGGCTGAGGGTGATCCCCTTGAACAGCATGTTCTCGCGTCCGCCGCGGTGCGCGCGATGCTCGGCGCCGGCCGTGGTGTCGCGGGGCGTCACGCCCTGCGGCGCCTGCTGCGCGGCGCTGGTGCCGGCGGCCATGCCGGCGGCGAGGACGAAGCCGAGCGCGGACAGCGTGAAGGATTTCCTGGTCATGAGCTCGATCTCCTGCGATGCTGCCGTCTGTCGTGGGGCGGGGGAGGGACGGCCACCTCCGCGTCGCCCTGCCGGCACCGCGGAAGTGCGGCGCCGGCGCGTGTGCATCGTCGTTCTCCGATCAGCCGATCGCGGCGTGCGACGGGTCGAGATCCCCCACCGCGTACGCGATCATGGTGCGCTGGAGCACCAGCGCGTAGCGC
This sequence comes from uncultured Gemmatimonadota bacterium, assembly GCA_946479015.1. The sequence goes on from CAMLEQ010000042.1 coordinate 14,395, forward strand.
GCGCTCACGAGCGAGCTCCGCGCCTGCACCTGTGCCGCCCTGGCCTGCGTCAGCTCCACCAGCGTGGCGGCGCCCACGCGATACC
>CAMLEQ010000043.1 GCA_946479015.1 uncultured Gemmatimonadota bacterium
CCCCGCGGCCGGGCGGGGGGGGGGGGGGGGGCCCCGCGGGGGGGGGGGGGGGGCGCCCCCGCCCCCCCCCCCCCCCCCCCCACTTCCGCATCTTGTCTTTCGTCGTTCCCGGCCCCTCTTCCCGCCGTGGCGAGATCCCCCCGGCCCCCAGCCCCCAGCCCCTGACCCCCGGCTCTCTACTCCCCGACGTGCTTCGCGTACTCGTCAGGGCCGAGCAACTCGTCCCGCTCCGCCGTGTTCTTGATCCGCATGCGGACCATCCACCCTTCGCCGTACGGGTCGCTGTTGACGAGCCCAGGCTCCTTGTCGAGGCGCGGATTCACCGACTCGACCTCGCCCGAGAGGGGGGCGAACAGCTCGGAGACGGCCTTCACCGCCTCGATCGTGCCGAAGACGTCCATGCGCCCGAAGACATCGCCCACCTTGGGGAGCTCGACGTACACGACGTCTCCCAGCTCCCCCTGCGCGTAGTCGGTGATGCCGATCTGCACCACGTCCGGCTGATCGGTGGGCTTCACGTATTCGTGCTCTTCCGTGTACAGCAGATCCTTCGGGATGTTGGACACGCACTGGCTCCGCGCGAAAGGTGGTGACGATTCGCGGGTAGTCTATCCGGGGCCCGGAAGGGTGTCAAGGAAACGCGCGCGTCACGCGCGCACGTGCTCCCGCTCGTCCGCCGCGCGCTCGAGGGCGGCCCACACGTCGCGCACCAGCTCCTCGAGCTGCGCGCGCGAGCCGGCGTTGTCGATCACGTAGTCGGCGCGGGCGCGCTTGAGCTCGGCCGGCATCTGCGCGGCGATCATGTTCATCGCCTCCGTGTGACTGAGGCCGCGGTCGCGCATCAGCCGTTCCAGGCGCAGCGGGCGCGGCGCGTCCACCAGCACGATGCGGTCGAAGTCGTCGGTGAGGCGGCGCTCGAACAGGAGGGGGAGGTCGCACACCACGATCCGGTCGCCGCGCTCGCGCGCCGTCGCGATCTCCGAGGCGCGGAGTCGCGCCACCTCGGGGTGCACGATCGCGTTCAGCGCCTCCAGCTCCTCGGCGCTCTGGAAGACCACCTGGCGCAGCGCGCCGCGGTCGAGCTGATCGTCCGGCGCGAGGATCGCGGTCCCCCACCGCTCCACGATCGCGCGATAGGCCTCCGTGTTCGGCCGCACCGCGCGGCGCGCGAGGACGTCCGCGTCGATGATCGTGGCGCCCCGCTCCGCGAACATCCGCGCGACGGTGGACTTCCCGCTGGCAATGTTACCCGTGAGCCCGATGAGGAGCATGCGGTCACTCCCGTTGCCGCCGCGCGGTGGTGGTGCAGTCGCCGGGGAGGGCGCACGTGGAGGCGCTCCCCCAGTTGCCCTGCGCGTCGAAGGGCACCACCGTCACGCGCGCGCGCGTGAAAGGAACGAGTCGCGGGCACGAGACGGTGTGCGCCCCGGTTCCGCCGGTGAAGGAGCCGCCGCACACGAAGTAGAGCGTGTCCTGCGTGGTCACCGAATCGGTGACGTTGCGCACCACGAGCTCCACGCTGTCCGGGGTGGCGGCGCCGGACACGTTGAACGACACGCGGAGCGAGTCGCGCGTCGTGTCGCCGAGCACCGCGTACGCGAACGGCGCCGCCTGATTCACCGATGCCACGTCCACGACCGTCGGGCCGGCGAGATTCCCCTTCGTGTCATCCACGTACAGCTCGAGATTCCTCGCCCTGGCGAACGCCTGCATCGTCGCGTAGAGCGCGCCGCCGAACGACGCCTGCGGCAGCGGGAAGGTGGACGTGGTGACGCCCACCAGGACGTCGCTGCTGTCGATCACGCGCGAGGTGACGTCGAGCAGATCGCCGTCCTTGTCCGCCGTCGGCGCGCGGTAGCGCACGAGATCGATGTCCACGGCGACGGCGGTGTCCCCGCCGGAGAACTGCGGCGCGTTGCTCCCGGCCACGAGAAAGATCGGAGGGGACTCGGCCGTCTCCCCCGGGCGCACCGCGATGGGGCCGGCGGTCCGCTCGTCGGCCACGACGCCGTTGTCCAGCAACTGGAGGTCCACCCATACCGAGCACGGCGCGCCCTGCTCGCTCGCCGACACCGCCAGGCATGGCGCGACGTCGAACGCGACCGGCACCTGCTGCACGCCGCCGGCCACCGCGAAGTCGCCGCTGAAGAGCGTGCTGTCGGTCTCGCTCTGCGGCAGGAAGAAGTACACGCGGGCGTGGATGCGCTGCCCGGCATGCGTCGTCTGGAGACTGACGCGGAGCGCGAGCGCCGTCTGGCGCGGGGCGAGCGGAGCATCGTTCAAGCACGCGCTGGCGAGAAGCGCGAGGAAGGGCGCGAGCAGTCGGATGGAGCGCGGCATTCGTGCTGGGGTCGGGGTCGTCAGGCCGCGCCAAGGTAGGCGCTGGCGGACGGCGGGTCAACCGCACCGGGGGCGCCGGCGCCCCCGGTGCGGCACTCACAGCAGCGGCACCTGGTCCTCGTCCACCCGGGGCACCTGGTGACAGTGGCGGCAGCGCGCCTCGTACGACTCGCGCCCGCCCACCATGATCACCGGCGAGTCGTAGCGCGCGGGCTTCCCCTCGATGAGCCGCTGGTTCCGGCTCGCCGGGCCGCCGCAGATCACGCAGATCGCGTGGAGCTTCTCCACCATGTCGGCCACCGCCATGAGCTGCGGCATGGGGCCGAACGGCTCGCCACGGAAATCGGTGTCGGTGCCGGCGAGGATCACGCGGATCCCGCGGTTGGCGAGCGAGGTGGCGAGCGGTACCACGCCGGCGTCGAGGAACTGCGCCTCATCGATCGCCACCACGTCGGCGAGCGGATTGATCTGCTGCGCGATCTGGAGCGAGGAGTCCACGGGCGCGGCCTCCACCGTCCGGCCGTCGTGGCTGGAGACGGAGAACACGCCGTGGTAGCGGTCGTCGAGGTGCGACTTGAACACCTGCACCTTCTTCTTCCCGATGATCGCGCGCCGGACGCGCCGGATGAGCTCCTCGCTCTTGCCGCTGAACATCACGCCGGCCACGACCTCGATCCAGCCGCTTCGCGCGCTGAAGTACATGTGATCGGTCACTCGTGCGGTGGCCTCGGGGGACGGGTGGGGCGCTCGCCGCGTCGCGGTGGGCGCGGCCGCTCGCCGCGCTCCTCGCGGGGGAAGCGGTCGCGGCGCTCGCCGCGCTCGCCGCGCTCGCCACGGGGACCGCGCGCCTCGCGCTCCCGCGGCGGTCGGTCGCTCTCCAGGCGCGCCACGAGCCGGCGTCCACGAAGCGTCACGCCGGTGAGCCGACGCACCACCTGCTCGGCGACCTCGGGCGCCACCTCCACCAGCGAGTGGTTCTCGCGCACGTCGATCTTCCCGATCCGGTCGCCGGAGATCCCGGCCTCGTTCGCGATGGCGCCCACGAGGTCGCGCGGGGCCACGTCGTCTCGCGTGCCGGCGTTGAGGAAGATGCGCGTGGGCGCCGCGGGCGCCGCGCTCTCCGCGGCGCGTGGCCGCTCGCGCTCGCGCTCGAGCAGCCGGAGCGCCGCGGCGGCGATCTCGGCGCCGTCGTACTCGTCGAGCAGCGGCTCCACGGCCAGCACCTCGCGCGCGAGCGCGCCCTCGGCGAGCGTCGCGCGCAGCTCCTCGCGCAGCCGTTCCTCGCGGGCGCGGGCGCGCGCGGCCGCGCCGGAGAGCGTGTACGGCGTCACGCGCCCGGTGCCCGCGAGGGAGCGCAGCGCGGAGAGCTGGCGTAGCGTGATCAGCGCCATCACGCTCGCGCCGCCGGCCACCGCGCGCAGCGCCTCGCGCGTGGGCGGCAGCTCGTGCAGCACGACGAGCGTGGCGCCGGGCACGGGCTCGCCGCGCGTGAGCACGACCGGCGCGCGATCGTCCACGTAGCCGAGCGCGCGCAGCGTCCGCGTCACCATCTCCGTGCCCTCGGCGGAGCGCGCGTACACCGCGGCGCGCTCGGGGTCCAGGTCGTCCAGCAGGCGGCGCAGCGCGGTGGGACGCGACTGCGGGGCCACCACCACGTAGCGCGCGTCCACCGCCTCGCCGGTGGAGACGTCCACCTCGCCCGCCCGCCGCGGGCGGCGCGCGTAGCGCTCCACCACGGTCTCGACCGCCGGCGTCATGTGCGTGGCCACGATCACGCGGGCGGCATCCTTGGGCACCTCGGCCATCACGGCCTCGAGCGCCTCGAGCTGCCCCAGCTCGGCGATGCCGTCGGCCCACGCGATGATGAGCGAGCGCACGGCGCCGAACTTGAGCGTGGCGCCGCGAATGAGCTCGAGCAGCGCGACCGGCGTGCCGGCCACCACCGCCGGCGGACGCTCGCGGAGCAGCCGCGCCGCGCGGCGCGTCGTGGTCACGGGGAGCACGCGCGCCCCCGGGGCGGGGGGGGCGCGCGTCGCCGCCACCGCCACCGCCACCGTCGTCTCCGCGTCGGGGGTGAGGATCAGCAGCTGCGCTTCCTCGTCATCGCCCGGCTCCAGCCGCTCCAGCGCCGGCGCGAGAAACTCCGCGATCGCCGCCGTATCGTGCGGCAGCAGGTACAGCACGTTCTGGTTGCGCGCGACGCCCGTCCGTTCGCGCGCTTCTTGCCCCTCGTCCTGATGCTCCACCCCGGCCTCCGTTTTCAATGGCGCGGCACCGTGTCCGCGAGTAAAGTATAGCACCGTCCCCAAGCCCGCTCCACACGCCATGGACCGACCCGTGATCGACGCCGGCGCGCGTCACCGCTTCGTCCCGTCGAGCAACATCGCGCAGCTCAAGGAATCGGCGACCATCGCCGTGTCGGCGCGCGCGCGCGCGCTCCGCGCCGCCGGGCGCGACGTGATCGACCTCGGCGCCGGGGAGCCCGACTTCGACACCCCCGAGTTCATCCGGCGCGCCGCGCAGCGCGCGATCGACGCCGGCGCCACGCGCTACACCGCCACCGAGGGGATCCTCCCCCTGCGCGAGGCGATCGCCGCGCTCGCGAACGAGGCGTACACGGGAGCGGGCACCGTGTCCCCCGCCGACGTGGTGGTCTCCACCGGCTCCAAGCAGTCGCTGTTCAACGCCTGCTTCGTGCTCTTCGGGCCGGGAGACGACGTGCTGATCCCGACGCCGAGCTGGACGAGCTATTACGAGATGGTCGCCCTGGCGCGCGCCACCGCGGTGCCGGTGATGGGCGACCCCGCGCAAGGGCTCAAGGTGAGCGCGGCGTCGCTCGCCGCCGCCGCCACGCCGCACACGCGGGGCGTGATGCTGAACTCCCCGTGCAACCCCACGGGCGCGGTGTACGCGCGCGACGAGCTCGCGGCGATCCTCGCGCTGGCCGAGGAGCGCGACTGGTGGGTGATCACCGACGAGATCTATCGCCGCATCGCGTACGATGGGCCGGCCACGTCCATGCTCGAGCTGGCGCCCGCGCGCGACCGGCTGGTGGTGATCGATGGCGTGGCGAAGGCGTACGCGATGACCGGGTGGCGGATCGGTTGGGCGGTGGCGCCGCGCGCCGTCGCGCAGGCGATGGCCGCGCTCCAGTCGCACACCACGTCCAACGCCGCCGCCGTGTCGCAGCACGCCGCGCTCGCGGCGCTCACCGACCGCGCGGCCGCCGAGACGGCGATCGCGGAGATGGTGGCGGAGTTCCAGGCCCGCCGCGATGCGCTGGTGCGCGAGCTCGCCGCCGAGCCGCGCATCCCGCTCGTGCGCCCCGACGGCGCGTTCTACCTGTACCTGGACGTCGGCGCCACGTCGCGCGAGGGCGATCCGGGAACGGCGTTCGCGCGCGAGCTGCTGGAGCGGCGCGACGTGGCGGTGGTGCCGGGCGCGGCGTTCTACACGCCGGCGTGGGTGCGGATGTCGTACGCGGCACCCCGCGAGCAGGTGCTCGAGGGGGCGCGGCGCCTGATCGCCACCTGGCGCGAGCTCGCGCGCTGAGCCCCGCGCCGCGCCACTGGTCACCGGCGCGGGAGCACGTATCTTGGGGCGGGGACGCGCGGGCCGCGGCCGGCAACGCAATGCCGGCGCCGGCAACGTTCGGCGTTGGCGCGCGCGCCGCGTCCCGCGTATCGTCTCATCCGCTTCGAGGAGGGCGCGTGCACATCACCGTACAGGTCGAACCGAGCGACGCCGTGCCCGCGGCCGTCGAGTACCGGTGGGACACCGATACCGCCATCCTCACCGCCAGCCTCGCCGATGCGCCAGCGCGCGCAGACGGGGTGTCGGGCTCGGTCGAGCTCGCGGGGAGCGATGGCTCGTGGGTCATCCTGGACGTCAAGGGCGGGAGCGTGCGCGGCGTCGAGATCGCCGTCTGGCCGGACGTGCACAAGCTCCCCGCGCTCCGCGCGCCCGCCGACGCCGAGGTGGCGCGCCTCCTGCTCCCCGCGCCGACGAAGACGGGCGTCGCCGTGCTGCAGATGGACACCACGCTCGTCGCCGAGGCCGACCAGACCGAACGCACCATTCACTTCCAACTCGGCAGCCGGCGCCCCGCGCGCACCGTCTGCATCGGCCGCGACCTGCTGGTGGACGTGGACGAGCAGCACGGCATCAAGGGGATCTGGCTCCTCAACGTTCCTCCGTTCCCCGGCGACGAGTGATCACCACCATCGTGCTCATCAAGTGCGACCCCAAGGCGATCCCGCAGTGCGCCATGCGCCTCGCGGGCATCGACGGGGTGTCCGAAGTGTATTCCGTGTCCGGCGAGTGGGACCTCGTCGCCATCGTGCGGGTGCCCGAGTACGAGCGCATCGCGCAGGTGGTCACGGAGGAGTTCGCGAAGGTTCCCGGCGTGGAGCGCACGCAGACGCTCACCGCGTTCCGCGCCTACTCCAAGAAGGACCTGGAGCAGGCGTGGGACATCGGCATCGAGTGACGCGCGGTCGATGAGCGACCGCATCGCCGAGTACATCGCCGCCCTCTTCGCACCGGAGGACGACGTCCTCCGCACGCTGCGCGAGGAGGCGGACCGCAGCGGGCTGCCGCCGATCGCGATTCCGCCGGAGACCGGACGCCTGTTGCAAGTCCTCCTGCGCGCGATCGGCGCGCGGCGTGTGCTCGAGGTGGGGACGCTCGGCGGCTACTCCGCCATCTGGATGGCGCGCGCCCTGCCGGCCGACGGGCGCATCCTGTCGTTGGAGATCGACCCCGCGCGGGCGGAGTTCGCGCGCCGCCACATCGCGCGTGCCGGCTTCGCGCCCGCGGTGGAGGTGCGCGTGGGCGCGGCGCTCCAGCTCCTCCCGGCGCTCGACGGGGAGCGCTTCGATGCCGTGTTCCTCGACGCGGACAAGGAGCCGCTCCCCACGTACTTCGAGTGGGCGCTCCGGCTGCTGCGCCCCGGCGGCCTGGTGATCGCCGACAACGCGCTCCGCGGGGGGCGCGTGCTCGATGCGGGCGATGAGGATCCCGACGTGCGCGGCGTGCGCGAGCTCAATCGCAAGCTCGCCACCGATCCCCGCGTCACCGGGCTCGTGCTCCCCATCGGGGATGGGGTGGCGGTGGGCGTGTGCGCAGACGACCCCACGATCTAGTTCTTCCACCGTTCGTACAGAGTCTCGAACTCGCGGAAGAGCCGAGCGTTGCTGCGCTCGGCTCTCCTTTTTCTGACGTATCCCTCCGTCGTGTGCCAGTACTTCAGCACGATGGATGCGAAGAACTGCTTTGCCGTCTCTTCGTCGGCTGCTCCCTTCGTGATGGCGATGGACAACGCTTCGAAGTGGTTGAGCAGGTCGATGAGATTCGCTCGCTGCTCTGGGTTGTTCTCCAGATACGCGCCTTGGGCCTCGATTCGATGGTCCTTCTCGAAGAAGCTGATCACGTCGCGGCCGCACTTCTTGCACTGATAGTGCGCTGGGGCGTTCCATTCGTCGATGAACGCCAAGGCAACTCCGATACGTGCTTGTGCGGCCTGACTGGAGCGGGTGTCGAGTGAGTTGGCCGCATTCGCGAGGCCGGCAGCGGCGGCGAGCACGGCTGCCGCGAAGACGAGCATCGGACGCGACGTCGGAGGTCCCCAGATGAACGCTGCGATCAGCGCGACGGCGATCGCGAAGATCAGAAGCAGCCATGGGGCCGCCAGCCTTGTCACCGCCCGGAGCGGCAGTTAACGTGCGTGGCCGAACCCCTCGAGAGTCTGCCGGAGGAAGCGCCACGTCGAGCCCCCAGGAATCCGTCGCCAGCTTCCGCGCCGCCCTGCGGCGCGTGATCCAGCAGGTGCCCGACGTCCGCGCGGTGACGGTGGCCTCGACCCCGCTGGAGCGGCTCGCCGGCGAGGCCGATCCGCCCCTGCTGCACCGCGCCGACGTGGTGGAGGATGATGCGCTGCGGGCGCGCCCTGTGCCGGGAGCGCCCGTCGCCGCTTTCGCGGGCTTCCTCGACGGAGCCCAGGAGAGCCAGGTCCTCGCCTGGGTCGGCGCCGCGCCGATCGTGTTCGGTACCGTCGCCGCCGTGGTGCGGGAGCGCGTGAACCGGCGGCTCGTCACGTCGGAGCCTCCGCTCATCCGGCGCCGCATCTACGCGCCGCTCGCCTACGCGCCGGCCGACGCGCTGCTCGAGGCGTTTCCCGGGCCGGCGCTCGTGGACACCGCGCGCCCCGACGCCGATGGCGCGCTCCCCCCGCGCCACCCGATGCTCCTCCAGGAGCGCGCCAAGTTCGCCGTCTCGCGCGACCGCGAGGCGCTGGAGCTCGCGCTCGCCGAGCGCTGGTGCGAGTCGCGCGAGGAGCCGCTCATGATCGATGGCTCCATTGGAGGGAGCGAGCGGGTGTCGCGCGCGCCGTGCGCGGTGGGAGTGGTGAAGAGCCACCGCACCATGTACGTCGACGACGCGGCGCTCGAGGTCGTGCTCGCGCTCCGCCGCGGCGAGCGGTCGAGCGTCTTCCGCATCTCGCGCGAGCGCGGCACCGTGGACAGTTGGTACCTGCGGCTCCGCTCCCCCGACGGGCGCGATGCCCTGTTCGGCCTCGTGCGCGTGGAGGTGGCGGCGCACGACGGTGACCCCGGCGCGCGCGCCGACGAGGTGTCGCGATGGGTGCTCGCCGAATCGGTCCCCCTCGCCGTCCCCGACCCGCGCTGGGACCGCATGGCCTACGGCATCCGGAGCTGCGAGGAGTTCCTCCGCGCCGTCGCCATCCAGCGCGCGGGAGTCGGGTAGCGCGACCCCTCGCCCCGCGTCCCCCCGGCTCGTGGAGCGACCGAGGACCGCGCCCGACGAGTCGCTCCGTTCACCGTTCCCCTCTGGCCCCCAGCCCCCGGCCCCCAGCCCCGATGTCCAGCCCCCTCGGCAGAGTCGTCGCCACCGAGCGCAATCCCAACACCCCGCACCAGTTCCACTTCTGGACGGCGATCGAGTCGCCGGTCGGGATCGGGACCATCGTCCGTGTCGACGGCACCACGCCGGTGGGCGGCCAGATCCCGCGCGTGTACGGCGTGGTGGTGGAAGGGTTCAGCTACACCGACCTCCAGTCGCCGATGTTCGACGTCATCGGTCACGACGGGGATCCCGCGCGCGCCGGCCTCGCCCCCACCGAGCGCGCCGAGGTGCGCCTCTACACCGCCGCCGTGCTGCGGCAGGTGCCGGAGGAGCCGCTCCAGCCGGTGCCCATGGGCACGGTCTTCCTCGCCGATGATGCCGACGTCGCCACCGCCCTGCGGATGGACGCGTATCTCAAGGAAGGCGCGAGCACGGGGATCCCGATCGGGCTCTATCACGCCGGCGCGATGGACTCCCCCATCTACCTCGACGCCGACTTCCTCGTGGGCCCGGAGGCCGCGCACCTCAACATCAGCGGCGTGTCGGGGCTCGCCACCAAGACGAGCGCCGTCGAGTGGCTCCTCGCCTCGCTGTTCGCGCACTTCCCGGAGAGCAAGGGCTCGGTGGCCGCGGTCTGCTTCAACGTGAAGGGCCCCGATCTCTGCTGGCTCGACCAGCCCGGTGAGCTCGACGACGCCGACCGCGCCATGTACGAGTCGCTCGGCGTGCCGGCCGAGCCGTTCCGCGACGTCCACTACTTCGCGCCGTACAAGCCCGACGGGCTGTCGCTCGCCACGCTCCGCTCGAACGAGGCGCTGCTCGACAACGTCCGCCCGCTCACCTGGGGGCTGAAGGAGGTGCTCCAGTTCGCGGAAGTGCTCCTCAACAAGGACGACGTGGACGCGAAGGCCGACGCCCTCATCGACTTCATCCGCGAGCGCGTGCTCGAGCGCGACTTCGAGGACCGGATGCTGCGCCACAAGCATCGCGTGCGCACCTTCGGCGACCTCGAGGCGTGGTTCCGCGACGTGATCCACTCGCTGGAGGAGCGAGGGACCGGCGACAGCTGGCGCACGCACCACGTGGCGACCATCCGGAAGGTGCGGAACCGGCTGTCGAACATCGCCACCCGCTGCGCGGGGCTCGTGACCAGCGATGGGAACACGAGCGACCTCCCGTGGGGGAGCTTCGCCGACCGGGCGGTGTACGTAGTCGACGTGGCGCTGCTGGAGGAGGACGCGCAGGACCTGATCTTCGCGCGGGTCGTCTCCAAGCTGCGCGAGCACCTCGAGCGCAGGGATCTCGGGGTGAAGCACGTGGTGGTGTTCGTCGACGAGCTGAACAAGTACGCGCCCGGCGACGGCCCCGATACCTACGTCCGCAAGATGCTGCTCGACATCGCCGAGCGCGGGCGCTACCTGGGGCTCGTGCTCTTCGGCGCCCAGCAGTTCCGGTCGCAGGTGCACCGGCGCGTGGTGGGGAACGCGGGCACGTCGCTCTACGGCCGGATGGATGGTGACGAGCTGGCCACCCCCGGCTACGCCGTGCTCAGCCCGGCCACGCGCACCAAGCTCGCGACCCTGGCGAAGGGACAGTTGATGGTCCGTCACCCGCACTTCACGCAACCGATCTTCGTCCGATTTCCGCGCCCCGCGGTGATGCGCGGGCGCGATGGCGCCGAGCGATACCCGCAGGCGGCGGACGTGCCGCTGGAAGAGGCCGTGCTGCGGCAGCTCCGGCAGCTCGACCGCTCGCTCACGCTGCCGTGGGTGCAGGACGCGATCGCGCTCTACGACGAACGCGAGGTGCTGCGCGCCCTGCACGCCACCGTCGCCGCGCGTCCCGCGAAGGTTCGCGAGTACTTCAAGGCGCAGTTCCGGACCATCGTCCCCGCGCAGGCGCCGGCGCCCGCGGCGCCGGTGGCCCCCATCCGCACGCTCCCCGACGACGATCCGTATGGGTTCTAGGGGCCATGGGTTCTAGGCGCGGACGCGGCGCGCGGCGCGTGGCGTGCGGCATCGCCGCCGCGCTGTGCGCCATGGCGTCCATGCTGGGCGCGCAGACCGCGCAGGCGTCGCGAGCCGCCCCGGGCACGCCGCCCTCGCGGGCGCACGCGCTCATCGCGCTCCGCATCCACCCGCGCGTGGGGGACACGCTGTACACGCGCTTCGAGCAGAGCGTCGACATGGAGGGGACCGCGCGCGTGGGCGCGTCGGACACCACCATGCGCTCGAGCAGCACGCTGCTCCTGCTCGCGCACGTGTTCGTGCAGGGGAGCGATGAGCAGGGCACCACCGTCACCACCATCACCGACTCCGTGGAGGTCGGCGGCGCGGGGCCGGCCACGGAGCTCGTGCGCCGGGCACTCCAGGGGAAGAAGGTGCAGCTCCGCATCGCCCCCGACGGCTCGGCGGTGGTGCTCGAGTCGCAGGCGGCGATCGCCTCCGACATGCAGGCGGTGGTCTCCGGCGTCCCCGCCACGCTCCCCTCCCAGGCGGTAGCCGTGGGGGAAAGCTGGGAGAAGGCGATGTCCATCCCCGTGGCCGGGCGCGAGGTCTCGTCCCGTCCCGCCACCCTCCGCGCGCGCTACCGGCTGGATTCCCTCTCCAGCGACGGCGCGATCGCCTACATCTCGATGCGCGGCACGATCACCCGCGATCCCGCCCCCGAGCTCCCGGAGCGGATCCGCATCACCTCCTCCGGGACCATCGAGGGGAGCATGCAGGTGGACCGGCGGCGCGGCTGGTGGTGCGACTCGCGCGCGACGATCCGCCTCGAGTCGGTGGTGACGATGCTCGACGCGAGCCGCCCGCCGATGCGCGTGACCACCCGGATCGACCAGCGGATGGGCACGTGGACGCCCCGCTGAGCGGCGCGGTTCTATCCTCAAGTTGGTAGCGGAGTTAGCTGTGTTCCGCTAAATTGAAGCGTGCGTCTCGTACACCTCGCCGACCTCCACCTCGGTTTCCGGCAGTATCACCGGCTCACGCCGAACGGGATCAACCAGCGCGAAGCGGATGTGGCGCACGCCTTCCGCCGCGCGGTCGATCGCGTGGTCGAGCTGCGTCCGGACATCGTGGTCATCGCGGGCGACATCTTCCACACGGTGCGCCCGATGAACCCCGCGATCATCCACGCCTTCCATCAGTTCTCGCGGCTCACGCGCGCGCTGCCGGAGGCGATCGTGGTGCTCGTGGCGGGAAACCACGACCGCCCGCGCGCCACGGAGACGGGGTGCATCCTGCGACTGTTCCAGCCGCTCGGGATCCACGTGGTGGACGATGAGTCGCGGCGCCTCTCCTTCCCGGAGCGCGACCTCTCGATCCTCGCCGTCCCCGATACGCCGGGGGGACTGCCAGCGCTCACGCCGGAGCCCGGGGTGCGGCACAACGTGCTGCTCCTGCACGGCGAGGTGGAGGGGATGCTCCCGGAGCACCTCGCGACGCGCGATCGCGCATCGCTCGAGATCTCCAAGGAGGCGCTCGGCGCGGCGCAGTGGAGCTACGTGGCGCTCGGCCACTACCACGTGCACCGCGAGATCGCGCCGAACGCGTTCTACGCCGGCTCCATCGACTACACGAGCGCGAACCCCTGGGGGGAGCTGATCGAGGAGCGCGAGGCGGGGCTGCCGGGGAAGGGATTCATCGAGTACGACCTCGAGGCGCGCACGCACCGCTTCCACCCGGTGGAGCTGGGGCGCCGCCTGGTGGACCTGCCGGCGATCGTGGCGCGCGGGATGTCGGCGTCCGAGCTCGACGTGGCGATCCGCGAGCGGGTGGAGGGGTGCGAGGGAGGGATCGACGATCGCGTGGTGCGCCTCGTCGTGCGCGACGTGCCGCGGCACATCGTGCGCGATCTCGACCACAAGGCGCTGCGCGACTACAAGCGCCGGGCGATGCACTTCCACCTCGACACGCGCCGCCCCGAGGCGATCCGCCTCGCCGCCAGCGGCGCGCCGGGGCGGCGCCCCACGCTCGCCGAGATGGTGGAGTCGTACCTGACGCGCCGCCCCCTCGACGCCGACCTCGATCGCGGGGCGCTGGTGAGCCTCGGCGTCCAGTATCTGCGGGAGGCCGACGCCGCGGCGGAGCAGGCCGTGTCCTCCCCTCCCACGGCCGGCTAGTGCGTCTCAACAGCATCACGCTCACGAACTTCCGCCAGCACGCGGACACCCGGATCGAGTTCGACTCCGGGCTCACCGGCATCATCGGCCCGAACGGCTCGGGGAAGACGACCATCCTCGAGGCGATCGCGTGGGCGATCTACGGGAACGCGGCCGCGCGCGGCACGCGCGACTCGATCCGCCACGCGCGCGCCGGGGCGCGCGCGAGCGTGCGCGTGGAGCTCGACTTCGACCTCGGCGGCCACCGCTACCGCGTGGTGCGCGGGCTCACCAACGCCGAGCTGTACCTCGACGGCGCGGCGACGCCGATCGCGAACTCCATCAGCGGCGTCTCGGAGCTGCTCTCGCGGCGGCTCGGGATGTCGCGCGACGAGTTCTTCAACACCTACTTCACGGGGCAGAAGGAGCTGAGCGTGATGGCGGCCATGGGGCCGTCGGAGCGCGCGCAGTTCCTGTCGCACGTGCTCGGCTACGAGCGGCTGCGCGCCGCGCAGAAGCTCCTGCGCGAGCGGCGCGCCCAGATCGTGGCGCAGGTGGCGGGGCTCCGGCAGGGGATGCCCGACTCGGAGGCGGTGCACCGGCAGCTCGCCGAGGCGGAGGCGCGGCTGCGTGTCACGCGCGAGACCGCGGCGGATGCGCGCGCCGCGCGCGCGAGCGCGGAGGAGGAGCTGGGGCGCGTGCAGCCGCGGTGGGAGGCGATGCAGCGCGAGCGCGAGCAGCTCCTCTCCCTCCTCTCCGACCTGCGGGTGGCGGAGGGGGAGGAAGCCGGGGTGCGCCGCGATCTCGACCGCATCGAGCGCGAGCTGAAGGAGATCGCGACCGCGCGCACCGAGCGCGAGGCGCTGGACCGGGAGCTGGCGCCATACGCGGCGCTGCACGCCGAGTTCCAGCGGCTCGAGGCGCTGGCGCGCGAGGAGGGGCGGCGGCAGACGCTCCATTCCTCTCGTCAGGCACTGGAGGAGGAGCTGGCGCGGCTGCGCGACCGGCGCACGCGCATCGAGAGCGCGCCGCGGCTGGAGGAGGAGGTGGGCGCGTCGCTGGCCGCGCGGCGGGAGGAGCTGGAGCTGGCGGACGGGCGCCTCGAGGCGCGGCGCA
>CAMLEQ010000044.1 GCA_946479015.1 uncultured Gemmatimonadota bacterium
CGCCACGCGAGGAGCGCGACGAGCGCGAGCCAGAGCGCCGCGCGCGCCAGCCGCGCGCCGCGCGGCGCGGCGATCGGCGCGAGCGCGCCACGACGGCGGCGCGGATCGAAGCCGCGCGCGTCGAGCGCCAGCGCGCGCTCCTCCGACTCCGTGACCAGCGACACCGCCAGCGGCCCGGCCAGCCGCGCGAGCGCGCGCAGGCGGCCGGGCACGCCCCCGCCGGTGGAGAGACCACGACACCGCTGCGCGTCCTGCACCTCGCGCGCGCGCCGCCGTGCCTCGGGCACGGCCTCGAGCGATGCGACGAGGACGTAGGCGCACCACGCCGGGAGCCCGCGCTCGGCGAGCGCGCGCGTGAGCCGGCGCGGCGACACGCCGGCCACGATCCAGCCGAGCGCGCCCACCGCGGCGCCGAGTCGCAGCGACACCCCGAGCGCGTCGAGCACCGCCGCCCGGCTCACGCGCGCGGAACCGATCGCGATCGCGATCGCCCCCGCCCCCGCCCCCGCGGCGGACGCGTCGCCGGAGGTCGCGCTCATGATGAGCAGCAGCAGGACGGTGGGGATCGCCACCGCGCTCACGAGCGCGAGCACGCGGCGCCCCATCCCGCTCCCGGTCGCCACGCCCATCGCGATCGCGAGTGCCGCCACGGCGCTCCACGGCTGCGGCCCCGTGTACGCCGCCACCACGAGCAGCAGCGCCGCCGCGAGCGGTGTGAGCGGATTCCAGCGGTCGAGCGCGCCGCTCACGGCCGCACCGGCGGCGCGGTGCGCAGTCGCGAGGCGAGGTGGCGCGGCAGCCGCGCGATCACCAGCGCCACGAGCACGCACGAGAGCGGCTTGTCGAGCACGTCGGTGGACAGGCTCGCGATCTCCGCCGCATGCTCGAGCGAGATGCCGAGCACGGCGCGGAGCGCCACGGTGATCACCCCCGTCCCGCTCGGCGTCACGCCGCCGAAGAGCGCGATCACGATCGGCACCGACGTGAGCGCGGCCGCCACGCCGATCACCACCCCGGCCGCGGCGGCGGCGGGGATCGACCGGAACGCGCCGAGTCGCGCGGCAACGCCCGCGAGCGCACCGATCACGATCGTGACGGGTATGAAGGCGAAGAGCTGTGGACTGACCAGCAATCCCAGCACGGAGTTGGAGACGATCCCCGTCACCACGCCCCCCAACGGGCCCACGAGTGCGGCGACGAGAATCGTCCCCACCGAATCGAGGTACACGGGGAGCTTCAACGCCGCGGCGATCGCGCCGAGGGCGAGGTTCAGCGCCACCGCGCGGGGAACGAGCGCGAGCGCGAGCGTGGGCAGGGGACGGCTGGCAGGCATTCGCACGGCGACGTAACATACGAGGAGCGGGCTCGACATCACCACACCCAGACGTCTCATGCCGAACGCCATTCTCCACCGTGCCGCTCTGGTGGCGGCGATCGTCCTCGCCCCCGCTTGCCGGTCCGCCGTGCCCGTGCCGCCCGGCGAGAGCGCGGCGCGCGCGATCAGCCCGCGCACTGGCGCCGATACCGCCGTGCTACGGCGCGACATCACGCACCTTGCCAGCGACTCGTTGGAAGGGCGGCTCACCGGCACGCCCGGAAACGACAGCGCCGCGGCGTACATCGCCCGCCGCTACGCCGCGCTCCGGCTCGAGGCGCCGCGCGGCATCGCCGACACGAGCTGCATCCCCGTGGGGCAGCTCCGCCGCTCGATCGAGGCGCGCACCGGCACCCCGATCGCGCTCAGCGCGAAGCAGCCGTTCGCCTGCTCGTCTCTCTACCTCCAGGGCTTCGAGGCGACGTCGGTGGCGGCGGCGCACGCCGGACTGCCGGCGGCGCTCCCCGCGCAGAACGTGGTGGCGATCGTTCCGGGCACCGATCCGGCGCTCCGTGACGAGTACGTGGTGATCGGCGCGCACTACGACCACCTGGGACGCTCGGCGTTCGGCGCGCTCGATCCGGACGCGGGGGACGCGATCCGCCCCGGTGCCGATGACAACGCGTCCGGTACGGCCGCCGTGATGGAGCTGGCGCGCCTGTTCACGCGCCACCCCGCGCGCCGCTCGATGCTGTTCGTGAACTTCAGCGGCGAGGAGCTCGGCCTGCTCGGCTCCGAGTACTTCGTGGAGCATCCGCCGGTGCCGCTCGACCGCGTGGTGGCGATGCTCAACTTCGACATGGTCGGCCGGATGCGCGACGACCGTTTGATCGTGTACGGCGTGTCGTCGGCGACCGAGCTGCGCGCGATCGTGGACAGCGCGAACACCGTGGCGCCGCGACTGAACATCGCCGCCCTCGGCGATGGCTTCGGCCCCTCCGACCAGAGCTCCTTCTACGCGAAGGGGATTCCGGTGCTCCACTTCTTCACCGACATCCACGAGGACTACCACCGGGCCACGGACGTGGCGTCGAAGATCGATGTGGCGGACGAGGCGCGCGTGGTGAATCTGGCCGAGGGCATCGCGCGCGATCTCGGCGACCGCGCCGCGCACCTCACCTTCGTGCGCACCGCGCCGCCGCCATCGCTGACGGGGGGCGTGGGGACGGGGGTGTGGTTCGGCTCGGTGCCCGACATGGGCGCGGCGGACGTGGTCGGCGTCCGGCTGGCGGGTGTGACGCCGGGGAGCCCGGCGGACAAGGCCGGCGTGAAGAAGGGGGACATCGTGGTCGAGTTCGGCGGCGTCCCCGTGAAGGACCTCTACCAGTACACCGACGCGCTGCGCGCGCACAAGCCGGGGGATGTGGTGCGGGTGGTGGTGGAGCGCGCGGGATCGCGCCTCACGTTCACCGCCACGCTGGGGCGGCGCGGGAGCTGAGGGGCGCTCGGCCATCGTGCTGCTCGCCTGGTCCTCCGCCGCGTACGCCATCCCGCTGCCGCCGGGGCATCGCTTCCCGATGGAGAAGTACGCCCTCCTGCGCGACCGGGTGGTGCGCGAGAGGGTGCTGACGGCCGACCGGCTGCGCGAGCCGGAGCGCGCCGCGCGCGACGAGCTGCTGCTCGCGCACACCGCGTCGTACGTCCAACGCTTCACCGCGGGGGAGCTCGACGCCGCCGAAGTGCGTCGCCTCGGATTCCCCTGGTCGCCGCCGCTGGTGGAGCGGTCGTACCGCTCGGTGGGGGGGACCATCGCCGCTTGCCGCGCCGCGCTGGAGCACGGCGTGGCGGTGAATCTCGCGGGCGGGACGCATCACGCCTTCGCCGACCATGGCGAGGGCTTCTGCGCGTTCAACGACGTGGCGGTGGCCATCCGCGCGCTCCAGCGCGATGGCGCCGTGCGTCGCGCCGCGGTGGTCGATCTCGACGTGCACCAGGGAAACGGCACGCACGCGATCTTCGCCGGCGATGCGAGCGTGTACACGTTCAGCATGCACGGCGGGCGGAACTATCCATTCCACAAGGTCCCCGGCACGCTCGACATCGAGCTCGCCGACGGCACCGGCAACGCGGAGTACCTGCGACTGCTCGCGGAGGCGCTGCCGCGCGTGCTCCTCGCGGCGCGTCCCGAGCTGGTGGTGTATCTGGCGGGCGCCGACCCGCACGAGCGCGACCGCCTGGGACGGCTCGCGCTCACCTTCGATGGGCTCGCGCGGCGCGACGCGATGGTGCTCGAGGGGTGCCGGGAAGTGGGGATCCCCGTGGCGGTGGTGATCGCCGGGGGTTACGGCCGCGATGTCGCGGACACCGTGGAGGCGCACGTCCGCACCGTCCGCGTCGCGGCCGCCTTCGCCTGACCGCCGGGGGTTGACGCGTGGAGCGCGCGGGCTTGATTACGCCGCGCCACCGACGCGTCGCTCGTCATGCCACCAATTCCTCCTCCTCGCGAATCAGGCTACACCACCACCACGCCGGTCCCGCTCTGGTGGTGCGCGTACGGCCCCGCCGGCCCCGCTGGGGGGGTGCGCGAACGGCCCCGCCGGCGCGCCCCGCGGGCTCGGGCTGCACGGCGGGCCGGGCGCGCCCCACGACTACCTGCTCCCGCAGATGCTCCGGCTCGCCGAGCGGTGGGAGCTGGTGTTCTACGACCAGCGGGGGGGCGGGAGGTCGCGCACCGACGATCGCGCGCCGATCGGGTGGCGCACGCACGTGGAGGACCTCGCGCTCGTGGCGCGCGAGCTGGGCACCGTGCCCCTCTCGCTCGTGGGGTACTCGTGGGGCGGGCTGCTCGCGCTGCTCTACGCCGCCGCGGCGTTCGACCCCGGCGACCCACCCCTTCCCTCCGGCGCCCCCGTGCCCGCGCGCATGGTGCTCATCGACCCCGCGCCCGTGACGCGCGAGTTCCGCGATGCGTTCGAGCGCGAGCTCGCACGGCGAGGGAACACGGAGGTCGTGCGGCGGCTCCGCGAGGAGCTCGCCGCATCGGGGCTTCGCGAGCGCGACGTCGACGCGTACCGCCAGCGCGCCTTCGAGCTGAGCGTCGCCGGCTACTTCGCCCACCCCGAGCGCGCGCACGATCTCACCCCGTTCCGCGTGATGGGACGCGTGCAGCAGTCGGTGTGGGAGAGCCTGGGGCGGTTCGATCTCCTGCCGCGCCTCGCGCGCGTGCGCTGCCCGGCGCTCGTGCTGCACGGACGCGAGGATCCCATCCCGCTCGCCTCCTCGGAGGCCGCGGCGCGCGCGCTCCCCGATGCGCGGCTGGTGGTGCTCGACGACAGCGGGCACGTGCCGTACGTCGAGGCGCCCGAGGCGCTCTTCCCGGCGATCGAGCGCTTCCTCGACGAGACCGCTCCGCTCGCGCGGTCCTGACGCCGCATCCACTTTCATGGAGGAGATGCCCCCGATGCCCAACCGAGCCGGCTCACCGCGGGCGTTCGCGCTCGACGACGACACGCCCGCCGACCGCCGGCGCTACCTGGCGCTCCGGGCGGTCACCGTGGAGCTGCTGGGCAAGGTGCGCTACCTCAACCAGGTGGCGATCGCGATGCGCACGGGGATGCTCGACCTCGAGGGAGCGGCGCAGGAGATCGACCTCACCGAGCGCCAGCTCCACGAGCTCGTGCGCCGCATGCGCGATGCGGCCGGGCTCGACGACGCCGGGGCCTGAATCCTGCCGCTCCTCCGTCACGTGACCGCGCGTACCACACCATACGAGATCATCCTCGAGCCGCTCGAGCAGACCGCATTCCCCGCCATCGCCGCGGAGGCGGAGCAGCGCGGCGTGGACGCGCGGCGGCGCGACCAGTTCCTCCTCCTCGGCCACGTCGGGGCCACGCTCAAGGACATCGTCCCCGACGACGCGCCCCCCGACGCGCTCGACGAGTACGGCGAGCTGCTGTACCAGGGATACCAGTTCTGGACGTACGGCCGCCGCCTGTACGTGCTCGACGACGCGGTGGCCGAGCGCCTCACCGCCCCGCGGCTCGACCTGGGCGACTGGCGGCTGGCCGCGCCGCCGGCGTGCTACATCCAGCTCCCCTACCAGCGCGTGTGGGCGCGCGTGTCCGCCGAAGCGGCGTTCGAGCCCGTGGACGGATGCTTCGCGGTGGTGGACGACACGGCGCCGGCGCCGGACGCCGGCTCACACCTGCGCGTACAGCTCATCCTCGGCTTCCGCCGCGATCGGCCGGGGATCTCGCTCGTGTCGTACCGCACCGACCTGGACCCGCGCACGGCGCCGCGCCACGCGCAGGCGCCGTGGCGCGAGAACGCGCCGGCGTTCTCGAACGCCCTCCCCGGCGGGGAGCTGCGCGGGCTGCGCTCGCTCGTCACCACGAGCGAGCTCGAGGCGCTGGTGCTCCGCACCTTCCACTATCTCGACACCCACCCGCTCGCCCTGCATCTCGAGCCCGGCTCCGAGCGCGAGGGGGAGACGACGCTCGAGCACGTGCTGGTGCGGCCGGACGCCGGCGCGGCGTCGCGGAACGGGGCCGGGGAGAAGGATCCCGCGTAGGCGGATCGCGCACCGGCGTCCGAGCGCTGGGGCGCCCGCGCGCCCCGATTCCTCAATGCCGCTCCCCGCCCTATCTTCCCACGCATGGATCCCCGCACCGTCGCCCACGTCCTCACGCAGATCGGCGACCTGCTCGAGCTGCACGGGGAGAACCGGTTCAAGAGCGCCGCCTACAGGAACGCGGCGCGCGCCGTGGCGGGGCTCGATACCGACGACCTGCGCGCCCTCGTCCGCTCCGGCGCGCTCGCGCAGCTCGCGGGGGTGGGCCCCGCCACGCTCGCCGTGATCTCCGAGCTGGTGGACACGGGGGAGTCCTCGTACTTCGAGCAGCTGCGCGAGGACACGCCCGAGGGGCTGCTCGAGATGCTCCGCGTGCCGGGGCTCGGCACCTCCAAGATCCACGCCATTCACGAGGGGCTCGGCATCGACACGGTGCACGAGCTCGAGCAGGCGGCGCGCGACGGGCGCCTCGCCGCGCTCCCGCGCTTCGGCGAGAAGACGGCGGAGAAGATCCTGCGGGGGATCGCCTACCTGAAGGAGACGAGCGCGTACGTGTTGTATCCGCACGCGCTCGCGGAGGCACAGCGGCTGCTCGCGGCGGTGGCGCGCCACCCCGGCGTGGAGCGCGCGGAGATCGCGGGCTCGCTCCGGCGGCGGCGCGAGGTGATTCGCGACATCGACATCGTCGCCGCGTGCCGTGAGGCGCCGGTGGAGGTGGCCGCATCCTTCGCGCGGCTCCCGGCGGTTCGCGACGCCGTGGGCGTGGGCGGGCGCTCGGTGTCCATCCGCTTCGTGGACGGCACGCTGCTCGACCTGCACTGCGCCGCGCCGGACGAGTTCGCGGTCGCGCTCTGGCGCGCCACCGGGAGCGCGGAGCACGAGCGCGAGGTGCGCGAGCGCGCCACCGCGCGCGGACTCGTGCTCGCGGAGGACACGCTGCGCGATGCCGACGGCCGGGCGCTTCGCATCCCCGACGAGCCCGCGCTGTACGACGCGGTCGGGCTGCCGTACATCGAGCCCGAGCTGCGCGAGGGGCGCGGCGAGGTGGACGCCGCCGCGCGCCACGCGCTCCCCGCGCTCATCACGCCACTCGACATCCGCGGCGTGCTGCACTGCCACTCCCGCTACTCCGACGGCAAGGCGACGATCGGCGAGATGGCGGCGGCGGCGAAGGCGCGCGGGTGGAGCTATCTCGGGATCTCCGACCACTCGCAGTCCGCGTTCTACGCCGGCGGGTTGACGCGCGATGCGGTGCTCGCGCAGCACGAGGAGATCGACCGGGTGAACGAGGAGCTCCCCGGGTTTCGCGTGCTCAAGGGGATCGAGGCCGACATCCTCGCCGATGGGCGCATCGACTACGAGCCCGAGCTGCTCGACCGCTTCGACTTCGTGATCGCGTCGGTGCACTCGCGCTTCGCCATGGAGCGCGCCGCCATGACCGAACGCGTGCTGCGCGCGCTCGACGATCCGCACGTGACCGTGCTCGGCCATCCCACCGGGCGGCTCCTCCTCACGCGCGAGGCGTACGCGATCGACATGGATGCGGTGATGGCGAAGGCGGCCGAGGTGGGAGTGGCGGTGGAGCTGAACGCGGACCCGCACCGGCTCGATCTCGACTGGCGGTCGTGCCGAGAGGCGAAGCGCCTCGGCTGCACGATCGAGATCGGCCCCGACGCGCACACCACGGGCGGACTGGACAACGTGGAGATCGGGGTCGGCATCGCGCGGAAGGGATGGCTCGAGCCGGCCGACGTGCTCAACACCATGGACGCGGATGCCGTCGCGGCGCGAGCCCGGCGGCGGAGGGAATCGATTGCCGAAGCGTGAACCGGGGCGCTCCCCGAAGAAGCGGCCGGCGCGAGCGACGCCGGCGGCGAAGCGGAGCGCCAGGAAGGGCGCGGCCGCCACGAGCGCGCCGCCGCGCCGTCGCCGGGCGGCGGCGACTCCCGAGCTCGCCGACGAGCTCTACCTGCGGTTGGCGGTGGCCTATCCCGACGCCCACTGCGCGCTCGACCACCGGAACGCCTACGAGCTGCTCGTGGCGACGATCCTCAGCGCACAGTGCACCGACGCGCGCGTGAACATGGTCACCCCCGCCCTGTTCGCGCGCTATCCCACCGCGCACGACCTCGCCGGCGCCGACCGTGAGGAACTGGAGGAGCTGATCAAGAGCACCGGCTTCTTCCGCAACAAGGCGAAGAGCCTCCTCGGCATGGCGAGCGCCGTCGTGGAGCGCCACGGCGGAGCGATCCCCTCCACCATGGAGGAGCTCACGTCCCTCCCCGGCGTGGGGCGCAAGACGGCGAACGTCATCCTCGGCAACGCCTTCGGGATGAACGAGGGCGTGGTGGTGGACACGCACGTGGGGCGTCTCGCCAACCGCCTCGGGCTCACCGCGCACGACGACCCGGTGAAGATCGAGGCCGACCTCGTGCGGCTCGTGCCGCGCGACCGCTGGACGATGCTCTCGCACCTGCTCATCGAGCACGGCCGCCGCGTATGCGAGGCGCGGACGCCGAAGTGCGCGATCTGCCCACTCGCCGACCTGTGCCCCTCAGCCCGCCCATGACCGCCCCGCACCGCCGCTGGCTCGTGAAGTCGGAAGCCGATTGCTTCTCCTGGAACGATCTCTGGAAGGCCCCGCGCCGCACCACCCACTGGGACGGCGTGCGCAACTACCAGGCGCGCAACATGCTGCGCGACCAGATGAAGACGGGGGACCTCGTCTTCTTCTATCACTCGAACGGCGACCCGAACGCCATCGTCGGCGTGTGCGAGGTGACGCGCGAAGGATACCCCGACTTCACCGCGTTCGACCCGAAGGAACAGCACTTCGATCCCAAGAGCGACCCCGACCACCCCACCTGGTACATGGTGGACCTGAAAGCGGTGGAGCCCTTCCGGCGCCCGGTCACCCTCACCGAGCTGCGCTCCGTCCCCGGCCTCGAGCGGATGGCGCTGCTCCAGAAAGGAAGCCGCCTCTCCGTCCAGCCCGTGTCGGAGCGGGAGTGGGAGATCGTGTACGAGCTCGGGACTCGGGATGCGGGGCGCGGGGCGCGGGACGCAGGGAACGAGGGGCGTGGAGCGCGCGGCGCGAAGAAGGCGACCGTGCGCGAGTGATGGTGCGCGGGGTGCATCCCCGGCGGGATGCGGCTACCTTTCGATCCGTCGACTCCGATTTCGCGTCCCGCGTCCCGCGTCCCGCACCCCGCTCATGAAGACCGCCACCTTCGACACCAACAAAGGCACCATCGTCGCCGAGCTGTACGACAAGGAAGCGCCCGGCACGGTGGCCAACTTCGAGAAGCTCGCGAACAGCGGCTTCTACGATGGCGTCAAGTTCCATCGCGTGATCCCCGACTTCGTCGTGCAGGGGGGCGATCCACTGTCGCGCGATCTCCCGGTGGGGGACCGCCGCATCGGCACCGGGGGCCCGGGCTACCGCATCAAGTGCGAGACGGCGGGGAACCCGCACACGCACGAGGTGGGCGCGCTGTCGATGGCGCACGCCGGCAAGGACACCGGCGGAAGCCAGTTCTTCATGGTGCTCAGCGAGGACAACACGCGGCACCTGAACGGCGTCCACACCGTGTTCGGCAAGGTGACGCAGGGGCTCGACGTGATGAAGAGCATCCAGCAGAACGACGTGATGACGAAGGTGCGCGTCGCCTGAGACGCGCTCGATCCCGGACATTCCCAGGAGACATCCGCAATGTCGGCTCCACTCCCCGAGGACAAGAAGGCGGGCTTCACCGGCCTCATCGTCGCCGCGATCCTCCTCCTCGTGGCGCTCTACGGCATCGTGCACCTCACGAACGTGCACTACGCGAAGGCGGAAGGCGCCGCCGCCCACGCGGCAGCCGCGCAGTAGCTGCGCCGCGCCGTACGGAACGTGAAAGCGGCTCCGCGCCACGGGCGCGGAGCCGCTTCGCATCCGGAGCGTCCGCTCCCCGCTCTCGTCAGCCGCCGGTGGGGGCTGGCGCGGGGTGCGCGCCGGCATCGAGCTGCGAGGCCATGAGCTCGAGGTCGAGCGCCTCCTTGCGGATGCGCATGTCGTAGTAGAGCAGCGTGCTCACGATCCCGACGATCGGCGAGACGAAGATGTACGTGAGGCTGCGGAGCGCCGCGCTCGCGAGCAGCGGGAGCTGGAAGAGGCCGAGAACGGCCGAGAGCGTGGTGGAGATCACGATGTACACCAACCAGGCGATCGCCAGCCCGCCGAAGATCCGCCACTTGTCTCCGTCGGCCAGCTCCACCGAGCGGTTGAAGGAGCGCACCACCGGCCGGTCCTCGAGCAACACCACCTGGACGGTCGCGAAGTATCGGCAGGCCATCCAGATCGCGCCGATCAGGATCAGGAAGTAGCCGAAGAAGATGGCGATCCCCTTGAGGATTCCCGCGCCGAGCACGCGCCACCACCGCCGGATCGCCGCGGCGAGCGCCCGGGCGGGAACGACCTCGTTGCCGAGGTAGGCGTCCGAGGCAGCGACGACGATCGCCGCGTTCCCCACCACCCACCAGACCCCCGCCAGCAGGATCCAGAACCCCATCGCGGCCCCGCCCGCCAGGGAGAACCCTCGCGCGGCGAAGATCGTTGGATCGGCGAGCGCGGAATAGATGCCGCTGAGCCAGAGCACGGCCCAGTACGGGAATCCGGCGAGCGCACTCAGCAGCACGAAGCTGCCGTAATGCGTACGGAGGACTCGGAAGGACGCGTCGAGGATCTCTGGGACGGTGCGCGGGCGGAGAGTCGAGCTCACGGGGGGTCCGGAAGTGGACGGGGTGAGAGGTCCGCCCACGATGCGCCCCATCGGCGTCGGGCGCAATGGCCGCGTCCGTCACGGCCGAGTGTGCTGGCGCGTCATGACGGCCGGGGTTGACGCGCCTCCTGGTCATTTATATATTACTAACCCGTCAGTCACTAAAGGCGCCGCCAGGCGCCTTTTCTGATGGCCGTAAATGACTGACGAGTCGGTTAAAGAGGACTAACCATGCTCGCCGATCACGATCAGGAACCTCGCTGGCGCCGCCTCCCCGAGGAGCGTCCACGCCAGCTCATCGATGCCGCGCTCGAGGTGTTCGGCGAGCGCGGGCTCGCTGGAGCGCGCCTGGAAGACATCGCGCGCCGGGCCGGCGTCTCCAAGGGCACCATCTATCTCTACTTCCCCAACAAGGAAGCGCTCTTCTGCGAGATGATCCGGCAGATGGTCAGCGCCGGGCTCATCGAGACCCAGGCCCGCATCATCGCCACCAGCGGATCCCCCACCGAGCAGCTCCGCGACTACGTGCGCGCCATCTGGGAGTACCTGCGCTCGCCGGTCTTCGAGAAGGTCTACCGTCTCATGATGGGGGAGATTCACAACTTCCCGAGCCTCCAGCAGTTCTACCTCGAGGAAGTCTCGCAGCGCTCCCTGCGCTTCGCGGCCGACATCGTTCGCCGCGGCATCGACACGGGTGAGTTCCGACCACAGGACCCCGAGGTGGCCGCGCGCATGCTACACGCACTCACGGTGAAGCACGGCATCTGGTGTGCCCAACGGGAACAGATCCCGTTTCTGGCGCATCAGACCGACGACGAGGTGCTCGCGCAGCTCCTCGACTTCTTTCTTCACGCGATTCTCGAGCACACTCACGCCCGCGCCGCGGGATCTCACGAATGACGATCGTCCACCACCGGATCTCCCGGCGCCTCGGCGCCGTGCTCGCTTTCCTGACCCTCGCCGCCGCACCCGCGGCGGCCCGGGCGCAAGACACCACCCTCGCGCACCCGCTCTCGCTCGGTGACGCGGCGCGCCTGGCCGCGCGACAGAGCGCGTCCGCCCAGGCCGCCCGCTTCCGCTCGGAGCAGGCGGCGGCGCGCATCTCGCAGAGCCGCGCGGCACTGCTCCCCAACTTCTCGGTGGACGCGATCGAGAGCGGACACACGATCAACACCGCCACGTTCGGCCTCGAGCTGCCAGGGATGAACCCCGACGGCGAGATCATCGGTCCGGTGAAGACGCTCGACGCCCGCGGGCGCCTGTCGCTGTCGCTGCTCGACCTCGGCGCACTGGGGCGCGTGAAGAGCGCCCGCTCGGCGGCCGACGCGAGCGAGGCCGACGCGGTGAACGTGGCCGAGCAGTCCGCCGCCCTCGCCGCCGCCGCTTATCTGCGGACGCAGCGGGCCGATGCGCAGCTCTCGGCGCGGCTCGCGGACTCGGTGCTCGCCGACTCGCTGCTCGGGATCGCGCGTGACCAGTTCCGCGCCGGCGTGGGCGTGGCGCTCGATGTGACCCGCGCCGAGGCGCAGGTGGCGTCGGTGCGCGCGCAGCTCATCGTCGCACGCAACGAGCGCGACCGCGCCAGCCTCGAGCTGCAGCGCGCGCTCGGGCTCTCGCTCGGCACCACCGTGCGGCTGGCCGATTCGCTCTCCACGCTCCCGATCAGCGACACACTGCCGGACGAGCAGGCGGCGATCGAGCGCGCCATGCGGCAGCGCCCCGATCTCCGCGCCGCCGACGCGCAGCTCCAGGCGGCGGAGCAGCAGGCGAGCGCCATCAAGGCGGAGCGGCTTCCGAGCGTCGGCGTGTTCGGCGACGAGGGATGGCTGGGGACGAACTCCGGGAACATGCTCAACACGTACACCTGGGGGGTGCAGGTCTCCCTGCCCATCTTCGACGGCTTCCGCCGCGAGGGGCGCATCCAGGAGCAGGAAGCGGTGGCACGCGAGGTGGATGTGCGCCGCCGCGATCTGCGCCAGCAGGCCGCGATCGAGGTCCGCGGCGCCCTGCTCGATCTCCGCTCCGCGCGCGAGCAGGTGGACGCGGCGCGCGAGCGGCTGCGACTGGCGGAGCAGGAGCTGAAGCAGGCGCAGGACCGCTTCACCGCCGGCGTGGCGGGGAACGCGGATGTGATCACGGCCTCGCTGAGCCTGAACGCCTCGCGCAACCTCGTGATCGATGCGCTCACGTCGTACCAGTCGGCCCGGGTGTCGCTGGCCCGCGCCGAGGGCTCGGTCACCACGCTGCCCTGAGCCCGCACGCCACACCGACACGAATTCAACGTCGAATACATTCGGACGATACGGAGAGGAACAGGAACGATGGCAACCATGGTCGAGAAGGACGCCGAACGGCGGGCCGACGGCGAGGCGTTGGGCGGCGAGAGCGGGAGCGAGAAACGGGGGCGGCGCAAGCTCGTCCTTCCGATCATCGCGATCGTGGTGCTCGTGGCGCTGGTGTGGGGGGTGAAGGAGCTCCTGTACGCGCGCGCACACGAGAGCACGGATGACGCGCAGGTGGACGGGCACATCATCCCGGTGCTCGCGAAGGTGGGCGGCTACGTCACCGGCGTGAACGTGGAGGACAACGACTCGGTGAAGTCGGGCGAGTCGCTGGTGCGGATCGACGACGCCGAGTACAAGGTGCACCTGGCGCAGGCCGAGGCGGACCTGGCGGCGGCGCGCGCCGCGGCGGGCGTGGGGAAGGGGACCGGGCAGGCCGAGGCGGCGGTGGCCACGGCGACCAGCCAGCACGCGGCGCTCGCCGCGCAGATCGCGGCCGCCCGCGCGGAAGCGGACAACGCGCAGTCGAACCTCGCGCGCATGAAGGAGCTGGTGGCCAAGCACATCGTGTCGCAGCAGCAGCTCGATGCCGCGCAGGCCGCGGCCGATGCCGCGACGGCGAACCTCCAGGCGGTGGAGCGTCAGGCGGCCGCGGGGGGCGCGGGCGTGGCGGGCGCGCAGGCCGGCGTGCGCGTGGCGCAGGCGCGGCTCGAGGCGGCGCAGGCGCAGCGCGACAACGCGGCGCTGCAGCTCGGCTACACGAACATCACGGCGCCCGTCGCGGGGACGGTGTCGAAGAAGCTCGTGGAGGTGGGTCAGCTCGTGCAGCCCGGGCAGACGCTGATGTCCGTGGTGTCCGACACCGGCACGTGGATCACCGCGAACTTCAAGGAGACGCAGCTCTCCGACATGCGCGTGGGACAGCCCACGGAGATCGACGTGGACGCGTATCCCGGCTGTCAGGCGGAGGGACGCGTGGAGAGCCTGAGCCCCGCCACGGGCGCGAAGTTCGCGCTCCTGCCGCCGGACAACGCGACGGGGAACTTCACCAAGGTCGTGCAGCGCGTGCCGGTGCGCATCCAGATCACCAAGGGCTGCGGCGCCGGACGGCCGCTCCGGCCGGGGCTGTCGGTCACGGCGCACGTGAAGACGAAGTGAGTAGTTGGTGGAACACCGAACCACGCGTGTGGCGTGTGGGGAACCGACGGGGTTAGATGCGAGGTAGAGCGCGTGTAGGTTCGGGTGTAGGTGGACTCTCTCTACATCCGAACCTATTTCTCGCTCTACCTCGCTCCTCGTCCCGTCAGTTCCCCACACGCCACACGCGTTTCATGGTGGTCTAGTTTCTAGGTCCTAGTTCCGCCCCGTCCCACCCCCCACCCCCTCCCGACCCATGCCCGAGCTCCCGTCCCGCGAGGACGCTCTCGCCCTGATGCACGAGTACACCGCCAGCGAGTCGCTGCGGAAGCACATGCTCGCGGTGGAGGCGG
>CAMLEQ010000045.1 GCA_946479015.1 uncultured Gemmatimonadota bacterium
TCATCTCCAACTGGCCGCGGTTGTAGCTCTGCCGGTGCAGCTTCTTCAACTCGGCACTGGCGCCGTTATTGTTGTTGTTATTGTTGTTGTTGCCGACCGCGGAGTGCGCCGGGTAATGCGTCAGCCCGTGCGGCAGCTCGAAGGTGGAAGCGCTCGTGTCCGCCTGACCGTTCAAGCGGACCTTGCGAAGGTTTCCCTGCGTGGCTGGCATCGCGTTCTCCGTGTGATCTTCGGGAAGCCGGCATCCAGGCGCGGCCGCCGGCGGCTCTCGCCAGGAAGATACGCCACTTCACCCCCGAGGGCACTCTGACTCCACTCGACAGGCGCCGGTGGTACGCGAGTCGCTGGGGCGTGAGCATCGACAGCGCCGCCGAGACCCCGGGTGCGCTCATCGCGTACGGACGCCGTGGCGCGGCCGCGGTCGTCCTGAAGGTCTGCAAGCGAATGGGCGACGAGTGGCACAGCGGCGACGTTCTGCGCGCGTTCGGCGACCGTGGGGTCGTCCGCGTTCTGGAGCGCGCGGAGGGTGCGCTGCTCCTCGAGCGGCTCACCCCGGGATGCTCGCTCGTCGAGATGGTGCAGCGTGGCGACGACGATGCGGCGACGGAGATTCTGGCCGGGGTCGTTCAGGCGATGTCCCCTGGAGAGGCGCCGAGGCGCGCTTCGACCGTGGAGGACTGGGGGCGCGGGTTCGACCGCTATCTCGCGACTGGCGACCGGCGGATTCCGCGGCCGCTCGTCGAGACCGCGCGACGGACCTACGCGGAGCTCGCGCGCTCGCAGACGAGCCGGCGCCTGCTGCACGGCGACCTTCAGCACTCGAACGTCCTGTTCGATCAGCGCCGGGGGTGGGTCGCGATCGATCCGAAGGGGGTGGTCGGCGAGGCCGAGTACGAGTTGGGCGCCGCGCTCCGGAATCCGAGGGAGGCCCCGGCATTGTTCACCGATCCGGCGGTCATCGAGCGGCGCGTCCGCCGGTTCGTCGCCTCGTTGGGCGTGGATCGCACGCGCGTGGTGGGCTGGGCGTTCTCCCAAGCGGTACTCTCCGTGATCTGGGACGTCGAGGACGGCGTACCAGTCGACGCATCACACCCCTGTCTCGCGCTCGCCGGCGTCCTTCGGGCGATGCTTCCGGTGAGATAGGCGGGCGTCCGTCACGCCGCGTTCAGCGCAAGTGGGTGAACAGCAGGACGACGTAGGTGAGGAACAGCGCCGCGCCGACCGCGGCGATCGTCTCGTGGTACCACTTCCGGCGGGTGACCGCGGCGCCGAGGAGCAGGGCCAGGAACACCACCTGGAACCCGCGATCGAGGTCGAGCGGGAGCCGGCCGTCGATCACCAGCGGCCGCAACAGACTCGACACGAGCAGCCCCGCGGCGGCCCCGAAGAACCAGCGTGTCTGCGCGTAGTAGTGGGCGCGGAAGTCGAGCACGCGCTCGCCCGCCGTCGCGCGCTCCCCTCGGGCGGCCGACGCGGGCTCTCCGCCGGATGCGGCGGCGCCGGACAGGTCGCTTCGCGCGATGGTCTCCGCCACGTCGGGGAGCGCCAGCGCCGCCATCAGATAGAGGCAGGTCGGCGTCAGCAGCACGACGAGGAACTCGAGGTACGTCCACCCTCGGTGGTCTCGCAGGTCGAACATCGCCCACCACGCCTGCACGTGCATGAGCAGCAGCAGCACGGTCCACAGCGGCACCGGCCAGTACAGGCGCACGCGCACCAGCGCGCGCGCCTGGACCAGGCGCCCGACGGCGGTGAGGAGCTGCGTCAGCCCGAGCCCGAGGATGATCGAAACGAGGACGGTGAGGTACTGGAACTCGTCGGTGGATTTCACGGCGCGCGTCGGAGGGATCGAGAGTCGTGCGGGATCGGCGCCGGGCACGGCGCCCGGTGGCGTATTGACCAAGTTCGCCGCTCGTGACGACGAACGGCACCCTCGAACCGTATCGGAGGCTCATGCGCGTCATTCATTCCGTGACGGGAGCGGTGGCGCCGCGTCACCGGCCATCGCCGCGTGCCGCGCGTGCCGACTCCGCGGCGCGGGCGCGTCAGTGAACCATGTGCCGGCGGGTCCCCGGAGCCGGACGCCCGTCGCGCTCGGCGCCCTGGAAGGTGGTGACCAGGATCGCCAGCGCGGCGGGCGATGCGAGCGCGGCCCCGAGCCCCTGCGCCGCGCGGGCGGCGATGAGCGCGGCGCCGCTCGGCGCGAGCCCGGACGCGAGCGAAGCGAGCGTGAAGAGCGCGACCCCGGCGATGAACGTGCGCCGGCGCCCGGCGGCATCCGCCAGCCGGCCGCCGAGCAGCATGAAGCCACCGAAGGCGAGCGTGTACGCGGTGACCACCCACGTGAGGGCGGCGCGGCCGAGGGCGAGGTCGGTTTCGATGGAGGGGAGCGCGACGTTCACGACGGTGGCGTCGAGGATGACCATGAACTGCGCCAGCCCGATGACGGCGAGCGTCCACCAGCGGCGGCCGTGGAGGGATGGAGCCGGCGGACGCCGGAGCCGGGTCGGGACCGGCATCGCGTCGGCGGCAGAGGTTCGCGTGGTTGTTCGCATGACACCGATGCTCCTCGATCGGGGTGACGAGCGTTATTGGTAGAATGACCAATGCACCTGGTACTACTACCAACTCCCTGCGGGCCGCACGAGTTTCCGCCGCCTCCCCCGCCATCCTCCCGGCGAGCAAGCGCCGGGCTGAGCTGGTACGTCGGCGCGGCGAGGACTGGCGGAAGCGCTCGGGATCGTGTCGCTTCAACCATGGGCCGGACCGGCTACGGTCCGAGCTCGGCGAGGCTCACCGCGATCGTCGCCTCCGGGCGATGATCGGATCGCGGAGGTGGCTCACGAGGACTGCAGCAGCGCTGGGCGGCGCGGCCGTCGCGACGGGCGCCGCGATCACCACGGCGCTCACCATCGCGACGCGACGCTGGCATCGCGACACGGCGCGCGCGGTGGCGCGCCTGCACGCGGAGTCGGACGACGCGGCGAACCGGAAGGGCTCCCGTGGCCAGGGCGCCGACATCATCGAGCGCCTCGCGGACGCGCCCGAGCCGGTGCGCCGCTACTTCGCCTTCGCGCTCGCGCCCGGGCAGCGTGCGGTTCGCCGCGCGCGCCTGGAGCACGTGGGCGAGATCGCGCTCCGACCGGGTGACTGGAAGCCGTTCACCTCCGTGCAATACGTGAGCGCGGACCCGCCGGGATTCGTGTGGGACGCGCGACTCCCGATGGCACCGCTCCCGATCGCCGTACGGGTGCGCGACGGCTACATGCGCGGCGTCGGGTCCACGCGCGCCGCCATCGGCGCGCTCCTGTCCGTGGGCGCGCAGGAGGGGACGCCCGAGGTCGCGGCGAGCGCACTGTGGCGCTGGCTGGCGGAGGGCGTGTGGCTCCCCACCGCGCTCCTGCCGAGCGAACGGCTGACGTGGACGGCGGTCGACGACGACACCGCCCGAGCGACGCTGCGCGACCGCGGGACGACGGTGGAGGCCGACTTCCATTTCGGCCCCGAGGGCGAGGTGGAGCGCGTTTCGGGCACGCGCTACCGCGCGGTGGGAGACCGGCAGGTCCTCACCCCCACCGAGGGGTGGCACCGTGCATGGGCGCGGATCGAAGGGATGATGATCCCCACCGAGGGGAAGGTCGCATGGATCCTCCCCGAAGGTCCGCACGTCTACTGGCGCGCGCGTCTCACGCGGGCGACCTACGAGCATGCGTCGCCCTGGACGGCGCTGACGAGCGCCACCGGCGCGTGATGGAGCCGAGCGAAGCGCGGGCGGGCATCGCCCGACTGGCGCGCCGGAGACGCATCGTGTAACATGGCCCCCTGCAGGTTCCCACCGCCCGACGGCGACCAGCCACGGCCCTCCCCGCACGCCGAGCACCGGCGCGCCGCCAGCCCGCCTGCAGTGAACGTCCAGCCGCATGCCTGGCGCGCGCGATGCGTACGCCGTCGAGCGATCATCGGTCACCGGCCGCAGGGGGGACCATGGACGGCACTGGAGAGCTGGTGGAGCAGCGGGCGCTCTTCGAGGCCGTGCTGCAGCAGATGCCCAGCGCGGTGGTCATCGCCGAGGCGCCGTCCGGGCGGCTCCTTCTCGCCAACGACCAGGTCGAGCGCTTCCTGCGCTACCCATTCCGGCCGTCGACCACGATCGAGGAGTACACCGACTACGCGGGCTACCATCCCGACGGACGCCAGCTCCGCCCCGAGGAGTGGCCGCTCGCGCGCGCGATCAAGAACGGCGAGGTGGTCACCGACGAGGAGATCCGGATGCTGCGCGGCGACGGCACGCTCGGCGTCGGGCTCTTCAGCGCCGCCCCGGTGCGTGACCGCGCGGGGCGCATCGTGGCCGGCGTCGTCGCCTGGTCCGACGTCACCGAGCGGAAGCGCGCGGAGGAAGCGCTGCGCGAGACGCGATCCCGGCTGCAGCACCTGCTCGCCGCGAGCCCGGCGGTGCTCTACGCGCTCGGCGTCACGCGGGCGGAGGTCACCCCGGTCTGGGTCGGCGACAACATCACGCGCGTGATGGGCTATCGCGTCGACGAAGCGGTGACCCCCGAATGGTGGAGCACGCACCTGCACCCCGAGGATCGCGCGAGCGCGTACGCCACCCACGCCCTGTTGCTGGCCGAGGGGGAGGCCGCGAGCGAATACCGCTTCCGGCACAAGGACGGAAGCTACCGCTGGATCCGCGACGAGCTGCGCCTCACACAGGGGGCGCACGATGATGCGCTGGAGGCCGTCGGCGCCTGGCTGGACATCACCGAGCGGAAGCAGGCGGAAGAAGCGCTCGCGGAGAAGAGTCGCGAGCTCGAGGCGGCGAGCAACGCCAAGTCGCAGTTCCTCGCCAACGTGAGCCACGAGCTCCGCACGCCGCTGAACGCCATCCTGAGCTACAGCCAGCTCCTGTTGGAGGAGCTGGAGGAGCTCGGGCAGCACGGCTTCATCGCCGATGTCCGGAAGATCCACACCGCCGGAGCGCACCTGCTCGAGTTGATCAACGACATCCTCGATCTCTCCAAGATCGAGGCCGGCAGGATGGACCTCTACCTGGAGACGTTCGACGTGGCGGCGCTCGTCGGGGATGTGGTGGCGCTGGTCCAGCCGCTGGTCGCACACAAGGACAACACCCTGAGCGTCCGCTGCGCCGACGGGATCGGCGCGATGCGCGCGGACGTGACGAAGGTGCGGCAGGCGCTGTTCAATCTCCTGAGCAACGCCACCAAATTCACCGAGCGCGGCACGGTATCGCTGACGGTGAGCCGGGGGCCCGTCGGCGGCGTCGAGTCCGTCACTTTCGCCGTGGCCGACAGTGGGATCGGCATGAGCCCCGAGCAGATGGGCAGGCTGTTCCAGGCGTTCGCCCAGGCCGACTCGTCGACCACCCGCAAGTACGGCGGGACCGGTCTCGGACTGGCGATCAGCCGGCACTTCTGTCGGATGATGGGCGGAGACATCACGGTCGAGAGCGAGGTCGGGAAGGGTTCCACCTTCACCATCCGGCTCCCCGCCGAAGTGGCCGCCCCGGCGACGTCACGCGAGGCGGTCCCGATGCCGACGGCGGCTCCACAGCCCGATGGCGCCCCCACGCTGCTCGTGATCGACGACGACGCGACCGCCCGCGAGCTGATGCTGCGCTTCCTCGCGACGGAGGGCTTCCGCATCGCGACCGCGTCGAGCGGCGCGGATGGCCTGCGGCTGGCGAAGGAGCTGCACCCCGACGCGATCACGCTCGACGTGCTCATGCCGGGGATGGATGGCTGGGCGGTGCTCTCCGCGCTGAAGGCGGACCCCGAGCTCGCGGACATCCCGGTGATCATGCTGACGATCCTCGAAGAGAAGAGCGTGGCGTATTCGCTGGGCGCCTCGGAGTACCTCACGAAGCCGATCGACCGCGGCCGCCTGGCCGCGGTGCTCGAGCGGCATCGCCCCGAGCACCGGGATCGATCCATCTTGGTGGTCGAGGACGATCCGGCGACGCGCGACGCACTGCGGCGCGTGCTCGTGCCGGAAGGGTGGGCCGTCGATGAGGCCGAGAACGGCCACGTCGGGCTGGCGTGCGTCGAGAAGCGTCGACCGGAGTTGATCCTGCTCGACCTCATGATGCCGGAGATGGACGGGTTCGCATTTCTCACCGAGCTGCGTCGGCACGAGAAGTGGCGGAGCATTCCGGTCGTGGTCATCACCGCCAAGGATCTCACGGCGGATGACCATCGGCGCCTGAACGGCTATGTCGCCGCCATCGTCCAGAAATCCGCGTACAGCCGCGAGGAGCTGCTGGCCGAGGTTCGCGATCTGCTGGCGACGTCGGTCCATCGGCCCGCCACACACCGGCAGGCGTAGGGGCGCGGGCCGCACCGCGAGTGCCCGCGGGAGGGTGCACTGTCGAGAATCCTGCTGGTCGAGGACGACGAGATGAACCGCGACTCGTTGACACGCCTCCTGCGACGCCGGGGCTACGAGCTGGTGGTCGCGCACGACGGCGCGCAGGGGGTGGCGATGGGCCGGTCGGAGACGCCCGATCTCATCCTGATGGACATGAGCCTGCCGGTGCTGGATGGCTGGGAGGCGACCCGACGGCTCAAGGCCGCGCCCGAGACACAGGCGATCCCGATCATCGCCCTGACCGCGCACGCCATGTCGGCCGATCGCGACCGGGCGCTCGCGGCCGGCTGCGACGACTACGACAGCAAACCGATCGAGCTCGGGCGCCTCTTGCCGAAGATCGAAGCGCTGTTGAGGAAGGAGAGCTGACCCGCCCGCTCGAGTGGGTTCGCCGCACCCGGGAGATCAGTCCATGAGCATCGCCCCGTCGGAGCGCGAGCTCCTCCGGCAACTGCGGCACGACCTCAGGACGCCGGTCAACCACATCCTCAGCTACGCCGAGCTGCTCCGGGAGGACGCGCGGGAGGCAGGCTCGGCGGAGCTCGTGACCGGCCTCGAGGTGATCACCCTCGCCGGCCGGCAGACGCTCGGGCTCATCAACGACCTCCTCGATCCGGAGCGGAGCGGGGCGAGCGCGCCGATCGCGCGCGAGCTGTGCGACTCGGTGGATGACCGTCTGACGAGCATCGTCGAGCGGACCACGCTGCTGCGGGCGAGCGCCGGGACGCGCGGGCAGGCGCACGCCATCCCCGATCTGCTGAAGATCGAAACCGCCGCCGCGCGACTGCACGTGCTGATCGACGAGGTCCGGACGCGCGTGCCGATCGGATTTCGCCATGGTGGACACGCTGGCGGCGCGGCGAGGCCGCGCGCGGGTGGACTGGACGCGACGTCGGCGCCCTGGATGGCGATGGGCCGCCCCGTGCCCTCCGGGACGGTGCACGGGTCGCTGCTCGTCGTGGATGATGTCGAGGAGAACCGCGAGGCGCTCGGCCGCATGCTCGAGCGCCTCGGACACACCGTGACACAGGCCGACGGCGGTCGCCTCGCGCTCGAGCTGCTGGAGCGAACGAACGTCGACCTGGTGTTGCTCGACATCATGATGCCCGATGTGGACGGGTATCAGGTGCTGGAGCGCCGCCGCGGCGTTCCGCGGTTGCGCGACATCCCGTTCATCATGATCTCGGCGCTCGATGAGCTGGAGAGCGTGGTCCGCTGCATCGAGATGGGCGCCGAGGACTACCTCGCCAAGCCGTTCGAGCCGGTGCTGCTGAAGGCGAGGGTCGGCGCCTGCCTCGAGAAGAAGCGGCTGCGCGACGCCGAGGTGGAGTACCTCCGGCAGGTGGAGCGCGTGATCGACGCGGCGACGGCCGTCGAGGCGGGACGCTACGAGCCCGGGTCGCTCGCCGCCGTGGCGAGGCGGGGAGACGAGCTCGGTCGGCTCGCGCGCGTGTTCGATGCCATGGTCGCCGGAGTCCGGGCCCGCGAGGAGCGGCTGCGGGCGCAGGTGCGTGATCTCGGGCGGGAGATCTGCCAGGCGCTGCATAGCGATCGCGAAGGGCAACCGACGCCGGCCCCCGGCGAGGGGGACGCGGCGGCCACTCCCGCCGGCGCTCCCTCCCCCGGCGATCTCCCCACCGGAGAGCTCTTCGCGGAGCGATTCGAGATCCTGGAAGTCGTCGGCAGCGGCGGGATGGGCACCGTGTACAGGGCGCGCGACCGCGAGCTCGGCGAGGACATCGCGATCAAGGTCATCCGCCCACGCCTCCTCGCGGCCGACGACACGCTCGGGGAGCGCTTCACGACCGAGATCCGGCTCGCGCGGCGCATCTCGCACGAGAACGTCGTGCGCACGCACGATCTGGGCGAGTGGGAAGGCGTGTCGTTCGTCACGATGGAGTACGTGGAGGGGATCACCCTGCGCCAGCTCATCGACGCGCGCGGGCGCGTCGGGGTGTCCGCCACCCTGGCCGTCGCCCGGCAGCTCGCCAGCGCGCTCGACGCCGCGCACGCGCACGGCGTGATCCACCGCGACATCAAGCCGGCGAACCTCCTGCTGGACGGAGCGGGGGTGCTCAAGGTGATGGACTTCGGCATCGCGCGCCTCGCGGAGCGCTCGAGCGCGATCACGCAGGTGGGGATCGTGCTCGGCACCCCTGACTACATGCCGCCCGAGCAGCTCCTGGCGGAGACGGTGGATGCACGCAGCGATCTGTACGCCACGGGCGTCGTCCTGTACGAGTGCCTGACGGGGCGTCTCCCGTTCGTGGCCAGGTCGCCCGTCACCCTGATCGCGAAGCTCCTCCACGAGCAGCCGCCTCCGCCCGCCGCGCTCAACGCCGAGGTGCCGCCCGCGCTGTCCGCGCTCGTGCTCCGGCTGCTGGCGAAGGATCCTGGCGACAGGCCCGGAAGCGCGAGGGAGCTGGGGGAGCTGCTGTCGCGGATCGCGTGACGCAACCCTCCCCGCGCCGGGTGTGTCGTAGATGGCCGAGCGGAGATCATCCCCCACTCGCATCCATCGACATGAGCACCTCGCGCATCGCCGCCACCCTGACCGCACTCACCATCGTCGCCGCTCCCCGTGTGCCGGCACAGCCGGCGCGCGTCGCGGAGCGCGCCCCGGCCGCGGCGCCGGTCGTGATCCCCCTCCATCGCCACGCGGGGCACCTGCGGACGATCCGCGTGCGCGTCGGCGGCGATTCCGCCGATTACCTGTTCGACACCGGCGGCGGCACGACCGTCATCTCGCCGCGCGACTCGGCGGCGCTCGGGTGCGTGCCCGGGGGGAGAAGCTTCGGCGTGCGCCTCACCGGAGAGGTGCTCTCCGGCCGCACGTGCGCCAACGTGACACTCGGCGTCGGGCCGCTCGACGTGACGGAAGATGCGGGGGTGATGGAGCTCGGCCGGATCCTCGGTCCGCGCGCGCCGGCCGTGCGCGGGCTCATCTCGCTCGCCTCGTTCCGCGGGCGCCTGCTGACCGTCGACCTGGCGCACGACGTCCTCGTGCTCGAGACGCCGGCGAGCCTCGCGGCGCGCGTGCGCTCCATGACGCCGGTGGACGTCCGCCTCGCGACCGGAGCCGCGGGAGGAGAGCTCGACGCGTTCGTCGGCGTGCGCGCTCCTGGCGGCGCCGAGCTGTGGCTCGAGTGGGACTCGGAGAACGGCGCGTCCACCCTGCTCGCGCCGTACGCGGCGGCGATGCTCGGGGGCGACAGCACGGCGCGACGAGCGGACCTGCGCCTGCCGCTCGCCAGCGGGGTGGATGCCACCGTCCCGGTGATGATCAAGGCGAACATGATCCACGACGGCGTGCTCAGCGCCGGGCTCATCGAGCGTGCCGTCTGGACGCTCGATCTGGAGCACGGCCGGATGTGGGTCGGGGCGGTGGCTCCCATCCTGGAACTCCCCGCGACGACCGGCGGCGGCGTGCCGCCGACGACCGATCCCGCCGGGATCTACGAGACCACCGCGATGGTGGGGGGTCACCCGCAGCACGCGATCCTGGAGATCACGCGCGCCGGGAGCACGCTGACCGGCCGGCTGCGGGCGGTGGGCGAGGACGACGCGGTGGAGGTGCGCGACATCACCATGCGCAGCGACGAGCTGTCGTATCGTGTCATGATCCCCTCCCCCGTTCCCATCCACCTGACGTTCGCGGGGGTGGAGGGGGAAGGAACGTGGGGGGACGGCGGTGTGTCGCGCGGGGGCCGGGTGCGTGCGGTGAAGCGGATGTGACGAGGCGCCGCTGCGCGCCGGTCTCCACGTCACCCCGCCGCGGCTCTCGACGACCTTTCCGCGTCACTCGGTGCATCGAGCGCCCGCCGCACCACGTCCGCCAGCCGCTCGAACGTGAACGGCTTCTCGAGGAACGTCGACCCCGGCTGCGCCATCCCGCGGCGGAGGATCTCGTCGTCGGTGTAGCCGGACATGTACACGGCGCGGAGCTCCGGACGATGGACGGCGAGCCGCTCCACCAGCGCGCGGCCGCTGAGCTCCGGCATCACGACGTCGGTCAGCACGAGGTCGATGCGCTCCGCCGGCGACGGGGCCAGCGCGAGCGCGTCGCGGCCGTTCGCCGCCTCGCGGACGGTGTAGCCCTGTCGCTCGAGCTGCCGTCGGATGGCGGAGCGCACGCTCTCATCGTCCTCGACGAGCAGGATCGTCTCCGTCCCGCGCGGCGGCACCATGGCCGATGATGCCGTGGTGCCGGCATCCGGCGCCCATGCGACGCGTGGCAGGAGCACCGTGAAGCGGCTCCCCCTGCCGGGCGTGCTTTCGGCGTGCACGTAGCCGCCGCTCTGCCGCACGATGCCGTACACGGTCGCCAGGCCGAGCCCCGTCCCCTTCCCCGTCCCCTTCGTCGTGTAGAAGGGCTCGAACACCTTCGGTAGCGCGTCCGCCTCGATGCCGACGCCGCTGTCCTCGACCACGAGTGCCGCGTACGCTCCGCCGACGATCCCCGGGCGTTCCGGCACGCTCTCCTCGTCGACGCTCACCGCCTCCGTCCGGAGCCGGAGCGTCCCGCCCTCGGGCATCGCATCGCGGGCGTTGACGGCGAGATTCACGAGCACCTGCTCGAGCTGCCCCGGATCCGCGAGCACGCTCAACTCGGCAGAGGCGAGCTCCGTTTCCACGTGGATGTCCTCGCCGATCAGGCGCCGCAGCATCCCCGTGAGGCTCGACACCGTCGCGTTCAGGTCGAGCCGCCGCGGCTTGAGCACCTGCTGCCGGCTGAAGGCGAGCAGCTGCCGCGTGAGCACCGCCGCGCGATCCGCGGCCTTGCACACCTCGGCCAGGTCGGCGCGCGCCGGCGCGTGCTCGGGGAGCTGTTCCATGGCGAAGCCGCTGAAGCTCCGGATGACGGTGAGCAGGTTGTTGAAGTCGTGCGCCACCCCGCCGGCGAGGCGGCCCACGGCCTCCATCTTCTGTGCCTGACGGAGCTGCTGCTCGAGCGCGCGCGTGGCGGTGAGGTCCTTGGCGATCCCGAACACCCCGACCACACGCCCGCCGATGATGATCGGCAGCCCCGTCACGCCCAGCTCCACGCGGTGCCCCGACCGGTGGTGGATCGCGACCTGATTGTACGTGGCGGTGCCGCCCACCGTGGTGCGGAAGACGGCGGTGGCGGTGTCGACGTCCTCGGGGACGACGAAGGGCACGAACGACCGGCCGAGCAGCTCGTCCGGGGGATAGCCCGTGACGAGCTCGCACGCCGGGTTCGCGCTCACGAAGCGCCCCTCGGTGTCGAGGGAGAAGACGGCGTCCGGATTGTGGTCGAAGAGCGAGCGGTAGCGCTGCTCGCTCTCCTCGAGCCGCCGCGCCGCGCGATGCGGCTCCGTCACATCGATGACCAGCCCGTCGGAGACGATGCTCCCATCCGACAGGCGCTGGTCGCGCGCGGCGATCTGGATGAACCGCTCCTCGCCCGACCGGAGCACCACGCGCCCCTCCCACCGGAAGGAGCCGAGCGCATCCGCCGCCTCGCGCGCGAGCGTCAGCATCTGCGGGCGATCCTCGGGGTGGACGAGGTCGAGCAGCGCGGCGGGATCGCGCAGCGCCGCCTCGGGAGCGACGCCGAACATCGTCCGCGCGCCCTCGCTCACGAAGGTGAACCTCGTCGTCCCGTCCGGCCGGTACGCGTACTGATAGACCATCCCCGGCACGTTGGCCGCGACGTGCGCGAAGCGCGTCTCGCTCTCCCGCAGCGCCGCCTCCGCGCGCTTGCGCTCGGAGAGATCCTCGATCACGCCGATGAGGCGCGGCTGCGCGCCGCCGTGGTCGCGAATCACGGACACGGTGGCCCGCACCCAGACCGCGCTGCCGTCCTTCCGCATGTAGCGCTTCTCCAGCGTCTCCGAGCGCAGCTCGCCCGCGAGCAGGCGCGCGAGACTCTCTCTCTGCATCGGCCGGTCGTCCGGATGGGTGATGCCGATGCTCGTGCGCTCGCGGAGCTCCGCCTCGGTGTAGCCGAGGATCTCGCAGAAGGCGGGATTCGCCTGGAGGAAGTGGCCATCGGCGTCGGTGACGCCGATCCCGACCGCCGCCCGCTCGTAGAGCGCGCGGAAGCGCGTCTCGCTCTCGCGAAGCGCGGCCTCGGCGCGCCGCCGCTCGGAGATGTCCTGGAACTGGGCGATGAAGTACAGCGGCGCCCCGCGCTCATCGCGCACGACCGAGGCGCTCATCGACACCCACATCACCTCGCCCCCCTTCCGGATCAGGCGCTTCTCCATCTCGCAGCGGTCGATCTCACCGGCGAGCGCCCGGCGCGTGATCTCCAGGTTCGCGGGCAGATCGTCCGGGTGGGTGAGCGACGGGAACGGGCGGCCGATCAGCTCGGCTTCCGTGTAGCCCAGCATGTCGCAGAGGGCGCGGTTGACCCGCATCCAGCTGCCGGTGTCGGGGCAGGTGAGCGCCATCCCGATGGCCGCGTAATCGAAGGCGCCGCGGAAGCGCGCCTCGCTCTCCCGCAGCGCCTCCTCGGCGCTGCGGTGCTCGGTGCGGAGATCGGGGTACCGCGCCGTGCCGGGAATGTGATCCCCGATGAGGCGGTACAATCTGGCGAGTGCGTCAGTGACGCGTTGCTTGCGAGACGATGGCATCTCGGCTCCAGCAAGCCACCTGGAAGTATATGTATCTCTTGATGGCCACTCCGCCCACCACGCGCAAGAGCCACTCCCCGGCCGCATCGTGACCGCGGCCGAGGAGAATGGCGCTACCATCCAGCGTGGTCAGCCGTCACGAGATCGGCGCAACCTGGTACTGCTCGAGCTTGCCGTCGGGGGTCTCGTACGTCCACACGCGCAGCGCGCGGTCCGCGAAGACGGCGCGGTAGGACCGCATGGTCATGCCGCCGCGCGAGCGCGTGGCGGTGAGGACGAAGCTGCGCAGGTCGCCGAGCGGCGCGAGCGATGCGGCGAAGTCCTTCAGCGCCTCGGGAGTGAAGTAGTCGCTGGCGTCCGGCGTGAGCTGCGAGCGGTCGATGGTGCCGGCGCGCAGCGCCTCGAGGATCGCGCGGGCCTTCGCCGTGCGGTCGGCGCCGACGGCGTCTTCCGTGGTGAAGAGCACGTGCCCGATCGCGCTGGCGATCGCGCTCGCCGCCGGGGCGGCATCCTGGTTCGTCAGCACGACGACGGCGACGCTGTCATCGGGGAAGACCATGTTCTCCGACACGAAGCCCGAGACCTCCCCCGAGTGCTCGACGAGGAAGTGGCCGCCGGCCATCGACACGTCGACGCCGAGGCCGTAGCCCGTGCCGGCGCCGTTCGCGAGGCGCACCTCGCGCTCCATCTCGTGCCACGAGCTCGGGCGCAGCAGCCCGTGGTGGATCATCGTGCTGTCCCAGCGCGCGAGGTCCGTCGCCGTCATCGCCAGCTCCCCCGCCGCCCACATCCACCCCGATCCCGCGTCGGGCGCCGGGTGCAGCGGCCCGAGGGCGTAGCGGATGTAGCCCGTCGCGTCGGCCGCGCGCGGGTTGGCGTCGAAGTCCTTCGCGCTCGTCAGGCGGAGCGGCTCGAGGATCCGCGTCTGCACGAACTTCCAGAACGGCATCCCGCTCGCCTTCTCGATCACCATGCCGGCGAACGTGTAGTTCGTGTTGCTGTACTGCCAGCGCGTGCCCGGGTCGAAGTCGAGCGGCTGCTTCGCCCACCGGTCGAGGATCGCCTGCGGCGTCGTCGGCTTCGTCATCGACGGCGGCACGTAGTCCTGCGGCCAGAAGTCCTGGTAGCCGCTCGTGTGCGACAGCAGCTCGCGGATCGTCACCTCGTCGCCGCGCGTGAGCCCGGGGAACCACTTCGACACCGGATCGTCGAGCGAGAGCTTCCCCTCCTGCTGGAGGAGGAGCACGGCGGCGGCGGTGATCTGCTTGCTGATCGACCCGATGCCGTAGCGCATGGCCGGCGTCGCCGCCGTGCGCGGGTCGAGCCGCGCCGCGCCGTA
>CAMLEQ010000046.1 GCA_946479015.1 uncultured Gemmatimonadota bacterium
CGATCTCCCCGCCCAGCAGGGAGATCAGCTTCCGCGTGATGCTCAGCCCCAGCCCGGTGCCGCCGTACTCGCGCGTGCGCGACTGGTCCACCTGCCGGAACTCCTCGAAGATCACGTCCAGGTGCTGCGGCTTGATCCCGATCCCCGTGTCCGCCACGCGGATCTCCAGGTGCTGCCCCACCGCCCGCGCGGTCAGCGACACCGAGCCGCGGTGCGTGAACTTCACCGCGTTCGAGAGCAGGTTGAGCACGATCTGCTTCACCTTCGTCGGATCCGTGTACAGCACCGGGATGCTCTCGTCCACCTCGAGGCGGAACTCGAGCGCGCGCCGGCGCACCAGCGGCTCGATCTGCGCCGCCACCTCCAGCAGGATCGGACGCAGCGCCGTCGGCTCGAGGTGCACGGGCATCTTCCCCGCCTCGATCTTCGCCAGGTCGAGGATGTCGTTGATCAGCGCCAGCAGGTGCTGCGACGACGCCTGGATGCGGGTGAGCCCCTCCACCTGCTTCGGCGTCAGCTCCCCGTAGATCCGGTCGAGCATCAGCGCCGTGTAGCCGATGAGCGCGTTGATCGGCGTCCGCAGCTCGTGCGACATGTTCGCCAGGAACTCCGACTTGAGGCGGTACGCCTTCTCCAGCTCGCTCGACTGCCACTGGAGCCGGAGGTTCTGCGCCTCGAGATCCGCGGTGGCCATGCGGATGCGGTCCTCGAGCTCGGAGTTGAGCGTCTTCAGCTCCTGGTAGAGCCGCTCGTTCTCGGCCTGCTTCGTGAGGTCGTGGAGCGCGGACACGATCGCCAGCGGCTCCCCGCGCTCGTTGAGCACCTTCCCCGCCACGACTTCCATCGGCTGCTCGCGGCCGTCCTGCGGCTGGAGCAGCGTGATCCGCTCGCGGCGCTCGGTGGCCGAGCTCACGGCGAAGTCGGAGATGAGCGTGCTGAACTTCGTGTCGTTCCCGCGCACGCGTTGGAGCAGCACGCGGTCGGTGGTGCCCGCCGGCGGCTCGAAGAGCTGCTCCGCCTGCGGATTCATGAGGATGATCTTCGCCTGGTCGTCGGTGACGAGGATCGGATCGCCCACGTTGTTGAGGATCAGGTTCAGGCGGTCGCGCTCGCGCGTCGCCTCCATCTCCGTCACCCGCGCCCGGTTGAACTGCCGCTCCAGCTCGATGGAAGCGCGCTTGAGGTCGGTCACGTCGCGCAGCACGGACACGTACGCGCCCTGGCGCGAGATGGCCGCCGGCAGCGGATGTGCCAGCACCTCGAACAGGAGGTCGCTCCCCTCGTGCGGGTCCACGAGATTGAGCTCGCGCGCCGTGGTGCGGAAGCCGCCCGCGAGCACGGCCTTGCTCAGGAAGGAGCTGAACAGGAGGTTGTTGATCTCCACCGCGCGGCGCCGTCCCTCGGAGTCCCCCTCGCGCGGCGAGAGGAGCAGCTCCGCC
Organism: uncultured Gemmatimonadota bacterium; assembly: GCA_946479015.1. The sequence continues at coordinate 1,440 of CAMLEQ010000046.1, forward strand.
CGCTGGTTCTGCACCACCACGCGATTGGTCGCGTCGGTGATGACGATGGGATCGGGGAGCGCGTTGATGATCGTCGTGAGCAGGTTGCGCTGCTCATCCAGCCGCTCGGCGGCGCGGCGCAGGCCATCGAGCACGGACGCGCGCGCCAGCACGGGACCGCACAGCAGCGCGGCGTTGGCGAGCGCGTCCACGAGCGCGTCCTCCGGACGCCCCTCGACCGCCAGGACGCCGAACACCGTGTGCCCGGAGCGCTGCCGGCGCTCCCCCGGCGCCCAGGCGTACACCGCGCAGCCGGAGAAGCGCTCGTCGAGGGCGGGGCTGCGCTCGGGACGGCTCACCGGGCCGCCGCGGTAGCGGGCCTGCGGCAGGGGGAGGAGCAGCACCCGCTCGAAGGGGAGCCCTGCCCCGCGCGCTCCCTCCGCGTCGCAGAGCACCACCTCGTGCCCCACCGCGCTCACGGCCATCGGATGGCCGCTGTCCTCCAGCGCCACCACCTTCCGATCCTCCGGGGGCACGGTGAAGCCGAAGGTCCCGCGCGGCTCCAGCGCACGGAAGGCGCGGTCCACCACGAACAACGCCGTCCGTCGCCCGCCGGTGGCCTCGCTGAACTGCTCCAGCAGAAGCGCCGCCGCGGCGTCGAGGTCCGGCGCCTCCGCCAGATCGGAGAGGAGACCGGGAAGCTCGGTCCCGAGCAGAGGTGAGATCGTGGTCGTCACGCTGCGTCCGCCGGCGGACATCGGGCCGCCGACTCAGGTCTCCCGGGCGCCCAGCTCCTCGAGCCGGCGCTTCAGCTCGGCGTTCTCGCGGATGTAGCGGTCGATGTCCGCCTCCGGCGACGGCGCGCCGATCTCGCGCGGGCGCGAGATCGGGCTGGTGATCCCCACCGCTTCCGAATACTTGAGGTAGGTGTCGATCGATGCCACGACCACGCGTGCTTCCACCGTCACCAGGTCGATCCCCACGAGCGACACGCGTACCCAGGCATCGATGACGATGCCCTTGTCGAGCACGCGGTCGAGCACATCGATCAGGGAACTGCCGCCAGGAGAGCGTTCGACAGCCATGCGTGCCTACTCCGTTGGTGAAGGTTCAGTAGCCCCGCGCGGCCGCCGCACGGGGGGCTGCAACGCCTCGAGGCGCCGCTCGATCCGCTCGAGCCGATCCTCGATCGTGCCAGTGCCTGTCGCGTACGGCGACACGGCCGCCGTGAGCCGGGGGTCGTGACGCCACCAGTTGAGCCCGATCTGCTCCGCCTTGTCGATCGAGCAGACCAGGAGCCGTACCTGGATGGTGAGCAACTCCACGTTGGCGAGGTTGATCTTGATGTCGCCCGCGATCACGAGTCCCTTGTCGAGAACGCGGTCGAGGATCTCGACCAGCCCGTGACTTCGCGTGGGATTCAGGTGCTCTGGCAATCGTCGCGCTCCGCGCTGCGGCGTGTGGTCTAGCCGAGCCGCCCCAGCGGCCCGAGATCGATCGTCAGCTCCTCGTCGGAGAGGCCGAACGTGTGCTTCAGCTCCTGCATCCGTTCGTCGAGCCGCATGAGCGCGAGCCCGAGCCGCTCCACTTCCTCGTCCGTCAACGTCCCGCCATCCATGCGGCGCACCGCCTGGTGCTCCAGCACGTTGCGCAACAGCTCGATCACCGTGAGCACCAGCCGCGCCAACCCGTTCTCCACGTGCTCCGGATCGGCATTGATGCGATCGGGAAGTGACGGCGCGAGCGTTCGCAGCTCTTCCGCGAACTCCGCGGCGCTCCCGCGCGACACCTCCACCCGCGGCTCCTCCGCTCTCGCCGGCTCGCGCTCACTCACGACGCGGCTCCGTGAAGCTGTACGGCGCCCACGGTCCGGAGATCAGCACCCGGAGGCCGGGCTCGCCGTCCACGAACGAACGCAACGCGCGACGATAGTCGGAGAGGGCGCGACGCGCCACGAGATGCGAGATCGTGAGGGAGCGAGAGGACGGACGTGAGGGCGTTCGCGCCTCCTCCAGCACGATCCCTGCCACCGCCCGCGCGATCCGGGTTTGCAAGAAGTCGGCCCGATGGCGGAGCTCGGCTTCTCGACGTTGACGCTCACGGAGCCGTGAAAGATACTCGCGACCCGCGGCGCTTTTCGCAACCTGAGCGTCATCGGGCGCTGCGGGCGGCTTCGGCGGCCCGGAGGGGCCCTCGCGCGCCCCCTCCGCCCCTTTCTCCGCTTCCGCCGCGGGATCGGCCAGCAGCACGCGGACGGTCATCTCCACCGCCCCTCGCACGCGCTCCAGCGCCCGCGCCAGCGCCGCCTCCCGCTCGGCGAGCGCGCGCCGCAAGGCCCCCTCGCTCGGGAAGTCCTGGCCGAAGCGCGCCGGGAGCGGCGCCTCCCAAGCCAGCGCCGCGCGCACCACCCGGTCGTGCTCCCGCACCAGCTCCACCGTCACCGGGTGCGGCGCCTCCGCATGCTCGCTCACCCACGCGTCGAGGGCCCCCGTGGAGACCACCCGCACCGGTGCCCCCGCGAGCCCCCGCACCCCGGCCGCCACCCCCTCACTCCGGGGAGCGGTCAGGCAATACAGGTGGAGCATCCTCGTTCCCGCCCGGCGCCACCCGCTGCGGCGCGCGCTGCCGTTCCATCGTCTCCACCGACGAGAGCACCAGCGACAGGCCCACCCGCACCAGGTCGATGTCGGCGACGGAGATCGTCACGTCCCCCGTGATCACGACCCCCTTGTCGAGCACGTGGTTGAGCAGCTCGCTCAGCACCAGCTCGTCGTCGCGCTCCAGCTCCCGCGTCATGCGCGATCCCGGACGAAGTGATATGGGGGCCACGGCCCCGTGAACTCCAGGCGGAAGCCGCGCGGCTCCAGCTCCCGCGCCAGCTCCGCCACCCCCTCGCGGAACCGGTCGAGGACGTCGCGGCGCACGAGGAAGGAGGCATCCAGCACCGCCGTGCCGACCGCACCGTCGGGGGTGGCGGCGATCGGCTCGCGCACCCCGTCCGCAGCGAGCGCCGTCAGCAGGTCGAAGGCGCGCGAGGCCGCCTCCGCTCCCACCCGGCGCAACGCCACCGCCCGCTCCTTCTCCAGCTTGCGCTCCAGCAGGTAGCGCTGCCCCGGCGAGGCGGCCGCGGCCTGCCGCTCCAGCGCCGCCAGCGCGGGATCTCCCGCCGCCAGCGTCGTCGTCGCCACGTCGTCCAGACGGAAGAGGCGGATCGTGTACTCCTGCGACGGCGCCACGCGCGCCAACGTGTCGCGGAGCGCCGACGCGCGCTCCCGCAGCATGGCTCGCACCGCCGAGGCATCGGAGAACATCGTGAACATCGGGAGCGGGATCACCCCGCCACTCTCGCTGGCCCAGGTGAGCACCGCGTCGTGCGCCACGGCGCGCGGTCCCACCCACGACACGTCCCCCGCGCGCGCCTCCGCCTCCCCGCCGGCGTAGACGCGGGCGTCGAGGGCGGACACGAGCGCGGCGAGCGCCCCCTCGCGCTCGGCGCGCACCGGCGCGTCATCCAGCCCGGCCGGCGCGCTCGCGTCGTCCACCGCGGCCGACACGATTCCGTACACGTACGCCACCCGGTCACTCATGCGCGCTCGTGGAGAGGGGTGTCCATGCGCGCGCCCAGCGGCGCAGCGCCTCCACGCCGCGCGGGGGCGGCGTGGCTTCGGCCGCTTCAAACTGCGCGATGTGAACAGCGGGTGGAAGGGGCCGCGCGCCGTCGGACACGCGGTTCCACACGAGCGCCGGCACGTCGATCCCGAGCGCGCGCACGCGGTCGATCAGCCGGATCGTCTCGGCGCGCACCAGCGGCTCGTCGAGTGCCACCACCACCACCGCGGTGCGCGCCGGGTCGCGGAGCGTCGCGGCGAGCGCGCGCGTGCGGCGCGCGAATCCCAGCAGCTCCGCCGCCGCATCCCCCAGCCCCACGAGCTCGCGATGCTCGAGCATGATCCGCATGAGCCGGTGCGTCCAGTCGAGCGCGATCTCCGGCAGCTCCAGCAGCCGCAGCAGGTGCCCGGTCGGGGCGGGATCGACGATCACCGTGCCCCATCGTCCGGCCGCGAGCGTGTCGCCGAGCGTGGCGAGCGCGTACAGCTCGTCGATCCCCGGCGGCGCGAGCGCCAGCAGGTCGCGCGTGATGCGGCGGTCGTGCGATGCGTCCATCCCGCCGCGCATCAGCGCATCGAACAGCTCGTCCACGCGTTGCTCGAAGCGCGCGCGGAAGCGGGCGAACGCGGCCGAGGCGTCGAGCTGCTGCGCGTGAAGCCCCGGCGCGCCGCCCACCGCCACCACCGCCTCCCCCACCGGCTGCGCCAGCGCATCTCCCACCGACGGCGCGGGATCGGTCGACACCACCAGCACCTCGCGCTCCGCCGACGCCGTCACCACCCCGAGCGCGCAGGCGACGGTGCTCTTGCCCACGCCGCCCTTGCCGCCGATGATCGTGAGCGGGCACAGCGCGGGAAGCGGGAAGCGGGAATCGGGAAGCGGAAGCTCGGCGTGCGGTGCGCGCGGCACCGGGCGCGGAGGGGATTCCGCGATGTCGGACACCGGACTCGCGACCGTGATCGCGTCGGCCCACGCCGCGTCCCACGCCCCGCGCCCCGCGCCCCGGTCCGCTTCCCGCTTCCCGCTTCCCGCGTCCCGCAACACCGGCACCTCGTACCACTCCCCCCCCACCGCCGCGCGCGCCAGCGCCTGGAGCGACGGGGCGGCATCTCCCGCGCCCTCGGCGGGGACGGCGTTCACGACCACGGCGCGCAGCGCGATCCCCATCGCCGCCAGCGCGCGCGCGTAGCGCTCGGTCTCCTCGGCCACCAGCGGCTCGGGGCGCGTCACGAGCACCACCGCGAAGCGCGCCGGGTCGGCGAGCACCGCGCGCAGCGATGCCAGCCGGCCGCGCATCTCGTCGATGAACCGGTCGGCCTCGTCGTCGCGGTAGCGCCGGGTGAGCGCGCGCACCATGAAGCGATGCTTCTCCTGCATGGCGTCGAGCAGGGAGAGCAGCGCGTCGAAGGTGGCTGGAAGCTGGAGCAGCCGGAGCGTGTGCCCCGTGGGCGCGCTGTCGAGCACCACCCGCTCCCAGCCGTCACGCTCGAGGTCGAGGAGGGTGAGCAGCGCCATCGTCTCGTCCAGGCCGGGGAGCGCGGCGTCCACGAGCCCCGCGATGTCGCGCTCGGCGAGGAACGTCCCGCGGTCGAGGATGGTGACCAGCGCGCCCCGCCAGCGGGCGAGGAAGGCATCGCGTGCGGCGCACGCATCGAGCTGGGCCGCGAAGAGCCCGGGGCACCCGGCGACCTCTCCCGGGGCGCCGGAGAGCGGCGCGCCGAGCGCATCGCCCAGCGTTCCCGCCGGATCGGTGGACAGGAGGAGCGTCCGCTCGCCGCGAACGGCGGCACGGCGCGCGAGCGCGACCGCGGCCGTGGTCTTCCCCACGCCGCCCTTCCCACCCACGAGCGTCCACGGCGGCAGGGCGTCGAGCAGGCGGTCGAGCGCGGTCACTCCTCCTCGGCGCGCTCCCGCGCGACGCGCACCGGGCCGCCCGCCGTCTGGTAGCCGAGGCGCTCCCGCCACTCGCGCACCTCGCGCAACCGGCGCATCAGCTCCGCTTCGCGACGCACGTACTCCGCCTCGTCCACGTCGCCGAGCTCGAGGAGCATCTGCAGCTCCATCAGCTCCTGCTTCACGGAGCGGTCGTCGGTCAGCTCCTCTTCCACCACGCGCTGCACCTTTCCCAGCGACCACCGGATCCCCGCCACGGGGCCGGCAACGGGGAAGAAGAGCAGCTTCGTGAGAAGACCCATGGCGCCATCGAGCGTTGGGGGTGGGGACGGGAGAGCGGGCATGACTGGCGGGAACCACGGCCGAGTCCCGATTCCCCGGTCCCGAGTCCCGCGCGGTTCCCGGCTAGTCCGCCCGCTCCAGCTTCAGCTTGATGTTCACGAAGTTGTACGGCGGCCACGGGCCGGTGTACTTGAACGTGAGCAGCTCCTCGTAGCGCCGCGAGATGTCGCGCACCTTCTCGTCGAACGCCCTCTCGCGATCGCGCTCCACCAGGAACGCGGCGTTCATGATCATCCGGTCGCCGATCGGCTTGTTGCTCCGGCTCGCCACCGCCACGTCCTTCAACGCCTCGTGGATGTCCGCCACGAAGCTGTTCCCCGTGTCCTCCAGCGCCGCCTCCACCAGGCGGCCGAGCTGCATGCGCGCGAAGTACGTGGAGCTCTGCGCGTTGCGGTTGATCTCGTCCTTGAGCCGGCGGATCTCGTCGTTCGTGCGCTCGAGCGAGGCCACCACCTTCTCCCGATCCCAGAGCACCTTCAGCCCGAACTCGATCTTGTCCTGCATCTTCTCGAGCACGTCGCTGAACGCCTGATAGGTGGACCGGAGAAGCTCGCAGACATCCTCCTCCGAGCGGAACACGGTGCCGAACGACATCGGGATCACCGTGTGCTCGCGCATCACGGTCTCGTTCACGAACTCGTGCGCGAGCACGTTCTCGCGCGTCGGGTCGTAGATCACGATGGGCGTGTCGCTCACCACCGCGGCAAGGTCGCGAAAGTGCACGGTGTACACCCGTGCCGCGCCCTCGCCGATGCCGATCGTCCCGAAGTCTCGGGGCTTCTCCTGACGGATGATGCAGTAGACGTACTTCCCACCGTCGGTCGCACCGGACACCGGAGCGCGTTCCACCGATTCAGTCGCCTCGCTCATGGTTGTTGTACTCCAGCATTGCGGGCTCAGGTCCAGCCTGCGGAGAAGGAGAATCGGATCGCGTAATCACCGCGCCACCAGCAGCGCGAAGGCGACCCACACGAGTACGGCGCATCCGATTCCGACCTTCGCCGCCACCGCGGCGATCCTGCCGAGCAGTGCGCCGGTCGCCACGCGAGTGGCCGCCCCGAGCTCCGAGCGCTTGGTCAGCTCGGCCAGCCATGCGCCGGCGAACGCGCCCACGAACGCGCCGATCACCGAGCCGATGACCGGCACCGGGACGCCCACGATCGCGCCGGCGATCGATCCAATGATGGCACCCCATCCCGCGCGGCGCGACCCCCCGTAGCGACGAGCGAAGCGCCCGGCCAGCACGAACTCGAGCACCTCGCCCACGAGCGCGAGCACCGCCACGAGCACGATTGTCCATACGCCGATCGCCCCGGTGGGCACCAGATAGCTGTACGCGAGCACCGCGCCGGCCATCACCCAGAGGCCGGGGAGCCCGAACGGGATCAGGAGCAGCCCGAGCACGAGCGCGGCGATCAGGAGGATCGCTTCCATCACGCCACCTCCTCGAGCGCACGCGCGACGACCGACGCGGCGAGCGACGCGCCAGCCCCGGACAGCGAGCGGAGATCATCGTGCGCCGTGTGGATGCGTGCCACCGTCCGCCAGCTCCCTCTGCTCACCGTGGCCACATCCCATCCCGCATCGGCAAGGGCCACGCCATCGAGCAGGACCCCGGGCACCAACCGCGAGCTGCTCGCGGCGACCCCCTCGGCCGCCGCGGCCCTGGAGAGCGCCGACAGCAGCCAGGCGGGGCGCCGCCGGCTCCAGATCAGCCGGATCCCGCCGGTATCATCCACGCCGTCCACGTTGATCGCCGTCCCCGGCGCCATGTGGCGCGCCCACGCGCGCGATCCCGCCAACCCCAGCTCCTCGGCGCTCGTGAGGAGCACGCCCAGGGGATGTGCGGCACCCACGCGCTCCGCGGCAAGGAGCACCGTGGCCACGCCGGACGCATCGTCCAGCGCACCGGGGGACCGGTTCCGCACCACGCTCGCCGCCACCGGCGCGCCGGCGACCACCGCGAGCACCGCGAGCACCGGCCACCACGACGCCACTCCGACGCCCCTCCACTGCGCCAGCGCCGTGCACGCGGCCAGCACCCACACCCCGATGCTCCCCATCACACCCAGCGCGCGCACCGCGATGGGGATCGGCTGGCTCTTGCTGTCGAGGTGCGCCACGAGCCACACCCGCGGAGCGCCGCGCACGGCCACCAGGTTCACTCCCGTCGCGCGCATCACCGGCAGGTCGGTGACGCCGCGCCGCGCGAGGAGCGCGGCGGCCATCGCCACCAGCACCGCGCCCGCGCAGAGGATGCCGAGTGCCACCGCGGCATCGCCGCGAGCGCCGGCCACCGCGGCCGCCCCCACCATGACGATCGCGCACAGCCCGGCGAGCGGCGTCCCCGCGCGTCCCGGGGCCGCGGAGTACTCGAACGGCTCCTCGCGCACGGTGAAGCCGAGTGCCCGCAGCCGCTCGGCACAGTACGCGCGCGCCGCGCGCTCCTCGTCCGATCCGGCCGCGCGCGGCCGCGCGGCGATGCGCTCGAGGTGCGCGCGTGCGGCGTGCGCGCGTGCGGCGTCCACGCCGTCAGACGGCGCTCGCGGCGCCGGAGCGGGCGAGCAGCTCCGCCACCCGTTCTCGCTTCTGCTCGCGCAACGGGAGGAGCGGCGGACGCGGGGCGCCGCCGTGCAGCCCCATCGCGTCCATCGCCGCCTTCACCCCCGGCACCCCGAGCCCCGCGACGATCTCCTTGTTCAGCGACTGGAGTCGCTCCTGCGCGCGCCCCGCGCGCGCCAGCTCGCCGCGCTCGCGCGCCGTGTACACTTCCACCGCGACCGCTCCCGCGAAGAGCGCGACCGCCAGGATGCCGCCGCGCGCGCCCATCTCCAGCGCCGCGTACAACGTCCCCCCGTTCCCGGTGAGCACGGTGAACCGGTCGCTCTGCGCACCGAGGTACGCCCCGAGCTGCTTCAGGTCTCCGGAGCTGTCCTTCATCCCCACCACGTTCCCGTGCCCCGAGAGCTCGTGCACGAGCCCCGGGTCGAGCGTGAGGTGGGTGTACTTGGGCATGTTGTAGAGCAGCACCGGCACCGGGCTCGCGTCCGCCACGCGCCGGTAGTGCGTGGCCAGCGCCTCCGCCGTCATCGCCGCGCCGAAGAAGTGCGGCGGGAGCACGAGCACCGCATCCGCGCCCCGCTCCGCCGCGTCGCGCGAGCGGGCGATCGTCCCCCGCGTGGACTCCGCGCCCGTGCCGGCGATGAGCCACCGGTCGCCCGGCACGACGTCGCGCGCCCACTCCACCAGCCGTGCGCGCTCCGCATCGTCCAGGAGCGGCGCCTCCCCCGTGGAACCGCAGAGTACCACACCCGCGAGCCCCTGCGCGATGTGCGCCCGGAGATTCGCGCGGAACGCCACCGGAGCGAGATCCCCCGTCTCCGCGTCGAACGTCGTCACCACTGGCCCGAGCACACCGGCCAACCGCTTGCTCACTTGGAGAACATCCCTCCACCGAAATCCGTATCGAGCCCTTCCAGCCGCGGCACGCCCGCGCCCGCCGCCGCGTCCCCCGACGGTGCCGGCGCGGCGGCCGGCGCCGGAGCCCCGGCCGCGACCCCGGTGCTCGCGCGCGCGGCGCTCTGCTGCGACGGCGTGCCGAACGTGCGGAGTTGCAGCTCGAAGTCCGCCGGTCGCGTCGCCGCGGCATGGGCCACCTCGAACGATACCACGCCCTGGGTCACCAGGTCCATGAGGTGCTGGTCGAACGTCTGCATCCCGTACTGGTCGCGCCCCTCGGCGATGGCATCGCGAATCTCGCTCGTGCGCGCGGGATCCAGAATGAGGTCGCTCACCAGCGGCGTCACGATCATCACCTCCGCCGCCACCACGCGCCCCTTTCCATCCGCGCGCGGCAGGAGCCGCTGCGACACCACCGCGTGCAGCGATTCCGCCAGGCGGATCCGCACGATCCCCTGCTCCTCCGGCGGGAACATGGCGATGATGCGGTTGATCGTGCTCTGCGCGTCCGGCGTGTGCACGGTGGAGATGAGCAGGTGCCCCGTCTCCGCCGCCTTCATCGCCGTGTCCACCGTCTCCGGATCGCGCATCTCCCCCACGAGGATCACGTCCGGATCCTGGCGCAGCGCGGCGCGCAGCCCCATGCGGAAGCTCTCCGTGTCGGCGCCGATCTCGCGCTGCGTGATCGAGCAGAGCGCATCGCGGTGCAGGAACTCGATCGGGTTCTCGAGCGTCACCACGTGCTTCGATACCGTCTGGTTCATGTAGTTCACGAGCGCCGCGATCGTGCTCGTCTTCCCCGAGCCCGTCACGCCGGTGACGAGCACCATCCCGCGCTCCGCCCGCGCGATGCGCGCGAGCACCGGAGGGAGTCCCAGCTTCTCGAAGCTGGGCACCTGCATCGGGATCACGCGCATCACCACCATGAAGCTCGACCGCTGCCGGAGGATGTTGACGCGGAAGCGCCCCACCCCCGCGAGTCCCCACGAGCAGTCGTAGTCGGTGATCTCGTCGATCCGGCGCCGGTCCTCCTCGCGCGCCATCAGGCGCATGGCGATGGCGCGCGTCTGGTCGGGGGTGAGCGCCTGCTTCGTCAGTGGTACGAGCTTGCCATCGATCCGCGCCCGGAACACGTCCCCCGCCTTGATGTGCAGGTCCGACGCTCCCCGGTCCACCGCGGCCTTGATGATGCGTTCCATGCGCTCGCTAAGGGTCAGGGCCGCCAGCGGCGGCCGTGGGTCGATGACGTTCCTGTGCCGGCGACCGTGGGTCGGTGACGTTCCTGTGTCGGCGCCCGAGCGGCCCGGTGCCTCGCCCTCCACGGAACGAGGTGTCGCGATGCCCGAGTCCCGCGCCCTTTCAGTATCCAGCCGCCCGATCCACCACGTTCCGCATCGGCATCCCCGCGTGGTAGCGGCGCCAGTCGTCGATCACCAGCGACAGCTCGCGCTCCCAGAAGCGACGGGGCGACACGGCGGACACGTGCGGCGTGATCAGCACCGAGGGAAAGTTCCAGAGGGCACTCTCGGGCGGGAGCGGCTCGTCGGCGAAGACGTCCAGGACCGCGCCGCGGATCGCGCCGCGCGACAGCCGCTCCACGAGCGCCGCCTCGTCGAGCAGCGCGCCGCGCGCCACGTTCACCACGATCGCACCCTGCGGTAGACGGTCGAGCACGGAGCCGGTCACGAGCCCCCGCGTGGCGTCCGTGGACGGAGCGCTGAGCACGAGGATGTCGCTCTCCGGCAGCAGCGCCTCCCAGTCGGTCGCCCCGACGACGCGCTCGAATCCCGCGGGCGCGCCCAGCTCCGGGCGCCGCCGCACCCCCACGCACCGGGCGCCCAGCGCCGAGAGCTTCCGGGCGATCGCGCTCCCGATCCCGCCGGCCCCCAGGATCAGCGCACGGCACTCCGACAGCTCGCGCACCGGGCTCCCCTCCCCCACGAACGACGCGCGCTCCCACGCACGCCGCCGGCGCGCCTCCACCGCCAGGTCGTGTCCGCGCAGCAGGTGGAGCACCCCCGCCAGCACGTGCTCCGCCATCGGCTCCGCGTGCACGCCGGCGGAGTTGGTCACGATCACATCGCTGTCGCGCAGCTCGGGAAAGAGCAGTCCCCCCACCCCAGCGGCGGCGGAGTGGATCCAGCGCAGCCGCGAGGCGGCCGCGAACAGCGCGCGCGAGATGCCGAACCCCACGTACGCTTCGGCCCTCGCCACGGCGTCCAGCGCCTCCGCGCTCGGCGCCGTGCCGCCATCGCCATCGGAGACGGTGGGGGCGTTCACGATGTGGACGCGCCACCCCTCGGGTGCGGCGGCGGCGAGGCGGGTGGCACCACTCTCCGGCAAGCGCCACACCGGCGCCTTCGCGCGGAGGTCCGCCACCAGCAGGCGTGGCGCGTCAGTCAAGCGGCACCGCGTCAGTCGAGCTGCACCGTGATCACGTCCGTGCGCCGCTGCAGGACGTCCACGAGCGCATCGAGCTGCTTTGCGGCTCCCGCGAGCCGCAGCTCGAAGGTGCGGTCGTCCGGATGGTCGAAGGTGGCGCGCGCCACGATCTGCACGCCGGTGCCGTGGATCACCGTCTCGAGGTCCTCGAACGATGTCCCCGGTGCCGCGCGCACCACGGCGCTCACCGTGCGCCGCTTCGAGAGGAGCCACCCCTCCACCGGGCGGAGCCCCACCAGCACCACGTTCACCAGCACCGTGGTCCCCACCGCCTCCACGTACCCGCCGGCCCCCACCGCCGCGCCGATCGCCGCCACCACCCAGATCGTGGCGGCGGTGGTGAGCCCCACCACCGCGCCTCGCGAGTGGAGGATCGCGCCGGCGCCGAGGAAGCCGATCCCCGACACGATCTGCGCCGCGATGCGCGTCGTGTCGCCGTACGGCTGCCCCGTCGACGCCCTCCCGATCAGCGCCACGGTGATGGACAGGTGCATGAACAGCGCCGCGCCCACGCAGATGAGAATGTTCGTGCGCAGCCCCGCCGGCTTCCCGGAGAGCTCCCGCTCCAATCCCACCGCGCCGCCGCAGATCGTCGCCAGCGTCAGCTTGACCAGCAGATCCAACCGGAGCGAGGTCGCGACGGCGCGCGCATCGGCGGGCGTGGCGGCCAGGAGATCGGCGAAGTGGATGGCGCCCTCCGAGAGCGCTAGGGGTTGTTCACATCGAGCACGTCACCGGGATCCGTGTCGGGCGACTCCTCGTCCAGCGCCACGCTCCGTGACGTCTCCTCGAGCTGCGAGAGCGTCGCCTCGTCGGCCTTCGTCGGCGTGAGGAAGGTGCGGAACACCGTGCTCCCGCACCGATCGCACGTCACCGTCTCCGGCGGCTGCGTCTCGTAGAACTTCTCCTTGCCGCACATCACGCACACCAGCGTGAGCAGTCCCTCTGA
>CAMLEQ010000047.1 GCA_946479015.1 uncultured Gemmatimonadota bacterium
TCGGCAAGCACATCGACCAGCGGCAGTTCGACGCGGGCAAGCACCAGCGCACGCTCCCCGTGCTGCTCGGCGAGCCCCGCGCGCGGCTGCTCAACCGCGCGTCGGTGATCGCCATGTACCTCGTGGTCGCCGCCGGCGTCGCGATCGGGGCGCTCACTCCGTTCGCGCTGATCGTCGCGATCGCCGCGCCGCGGGCGCTGCGCGCCGTGCGCGTCATGTCGGTGCCGCCTCCGGACCAGCCGCCGGCGGGCTACGTCGGCTGGCCGCTCTGGTACCACCGCGTCTGTCTCGTGCACAACCGCGCCTTCGGATGGCTCTACATCCTGGGCCTCGCCGCGGGGGCGGCGTTCCCCGGTCTCCGGTTGGGGTAGCGCGGGCGGGGGTGCGGGAATTGCCGTGCCGGAGTGGTGCAGGGGTGAATGTGGTGCACGCGGGGCGCACGTCCATGTGAACGAGCGGTCGGATGCCTACGCCGGCGGTGGTGCTCGATACGAACGTCCTCGTCGCGGCCGGGTTCAACTCCCGGAGCGCGTCGGCGCGGATCGTCGACGCGGTGAAGAGAGGGCGTCTGCGCATGATGTGGAACGACGACACGCGGCGGGAGATCGAGCGCATCCTGCGCCAGATCCCGCCGCTGCGCTCGCTCGACGCCGCCCGGCTCTTCCACCCGGCTGACCGCTACGCGCTCGCGACGCACCCCGAGCGGTTCGCCATCGTCCCCGACCCGGAGGATCGCAAGTTCGCCGCCCTGGCGCACGCTGCCGGCGCGATCCTGGTGTCCAACGACGAGCACCTGCTGAGTCATCGCGACAGGCTGGATGTGCGTGTGCTCACCCCCGCCGCCTTCGTCGAGCACGTGCTGCTTCCCGCCGAGCCGCCGGACGAGCGGGATGCGCCGCCGGCGCTGCCGCCGCGCCGACCGGGAAACCCCGACGCCGGCGCCCCTCCCTGACTCACGATTGCGGCGGTGCGCGCGCGAGCGCATACGTTGAGCATGACATCCTCTTCGAACCTGCTGGCGACCCGCATCGCCGTCGTCGCGGACGTTCACGGCAACCTGCCGGCGCTGGAGGCCGTGGTCGCCGACATCGCGCGGCGGAGCGTGGACCTGGTGCTCAACCTCGGCGATCACGCGTCCGGACCGCTCTGGCCGCGCGAGACGGTCGCCTTTCTCGAGCGGCAGTCGTGGCTCCACATCGCGGGCAACTGCGACCGCCTGCTGGTGCGGCAGCCTCCCGCCGATCACGGCGCGTCGGAGCGCTTCGCGTACGAGCGGCTCGCGCCCGAGCAGCTCCGGTGGCTCTCCTCGCTCCCGGCCACCGCGAGCGCCGAGGGTGACGTGCTCGCCTTCCACGGCACGCCATCGGACGACTGTGCGTGCCTGCTCGAGACCATCGAGCACGGGCGCGGACGTCTCGCCTCCCGCGCCGAGATCGCCGAGCGGCTCGGGGGCGCATCGGCGTCGGTGATGCTCTGCGCCCACACGCACACCCCGCGCATCGTGCGACTCGACGGCACGTTGATCGTGAATCCGGGGAGCATCGGTCTCCCAGCCTACGATGGCGACGACCCCGAGCCGCACGTGATGGAGACCGGCTCTCCCGATGCGCGTTACGCCATTCTCGAGCGCGACGACCACGGGTGGAGGGCGGAGCTGGTGGCGGTGGCGTACGACCACCGTGCCGCGGCGGAGCGAGCGCGAGAGAACGGCCGCCCCGAATGGGCGCTCGCGCTGCGCACCGGGTTCATGACTGCCTGACTGGAGCGACCATGGCGTACACTCGCGAGGACATCCGGGCATCGGTGGAGCGAGCCGGCGACGAGCACTGGACGGCGTTGATCAAGCATCACGAGGACGCGTACCCCGCCAGTCCTCCCACGCCGGGAGAGGTGAGTCGCGCCGAGGCCGAGCGATTGAACGGGATGGGGCTCGGCGACGCCGCGGATCTGGAGCTCGTCGAGACGCGCGTGACGCGCGTGGAGCCGGAGATCGAGATCACGCACGTGCTGCGCTACCGCCCCTCCGGCGCCCGGCTCTGGACGGAGCCCTTTCGCGATTACGGCGCGCGAGACTCCGGATGACGAGCACCGCCCGGTCGCCAGGCGACGGAGCAGCCCCGCCGGTGTTCGATTTCGTCATCATCGGCTCGGGGTTCGGCGGGAGCGTGTCGGCCATGCGGCTCGCGGAGCTGGGATACCGCGTGCTCGTGCTCGAGCGCGGCAAGCGGTTTCGCGACGAGGACTTCGCGCCGTCCACCTGGCGCGTGCGCCGCTATCTATGGGCCCCCGCGCTCCGCTGCTTCGGCATCCTCCAGATCAGCCCCTTCCGCGACGTGTGGGTGCTGCACGGCGCGGGCGTGGGCGGCGGAAGCCTGGGCTACGCGAACGTGCTCATGGAGCCGAGCGACGCGCTGTTCGCCGCCCCCGCGTGGCGCCACCTGGCCGACTGGAAGACGGAGCTCGCGCCGCACTTCGCCACCGCGCGGCGGATGCTCGGCGTGACACCGAATCCGAAGCTCTGGCCCGCCGACCACGTGCTGCGCGGCATCGCGAGCGAGCTCGGCACCGGAGAGAGCTTCGCTCCCACCACGGTCGGCACGTTCTTCGGTGAGGCGGGGCGCGAGGGGGAGGAGGTCCCCGATCCGTAC
Organism: uncultured Gemmatimonadota bacterium; assembly: GCA_946479015.1. Next base: position 2,649 of record CAMLEQ010000047.1, read on the forward strand.
TTCGGCGGCGCCGGTCCGCCACGGCGGGGGTGCATCCACTGCGGCGGGTGCATGGTCGGATGCCGGCACAATGCCAAGAACACGCTTCCGAAGAACTATCTCCACTTCGCCGAGCGCGCCGGCGCCGAGATCCGCGCCGAGTGCACCGTACGCGACATCCGGCCGCTGTCGGAGCACGAGCCGGATGGCGCGCGCTACCTGGTCGCGTACCGGCCCAGCACATCGCTCCTTCCGCGCGCCGAGGTCCCGGTGCGCGCGCGCAACGTGATCGTCGCGGCCGGGGCGCTGGGCACCCTGCGGCTGCTCTTCCGCTGTCGCGATGTCACGCGCTCGCTGCGCCGTCTCTCCCCCATGCTCGGGCATTCGGTGCGCACCAACAGCGAGAGCATTCTGGGGGTGGTGAGCCGCACGCGCCGCGTGGACTACTCGCGCGGGATCGCCATCACCTCGATCATCAACGCCGACGCGGTGACCACCGTGGAGCCCGTACGCTATCCCGCCGGCTCGTCGCTCATGCGCTTCCTCGGCGGTCCGCTCACCGACGGCCGCACCCTGGCGGCGCGCGCGGCGAAGTCGCTCGCGCAGATCGTCACGCGTCCGGCGGACTTCCTCCGCACGCACGTCATGCCCGGGTGGGCGGAGCGCAGCACGGTGCTGCTCGTGATGCAGACGGTCGACAACCGCATCCGCCTGCGGCTCGGACGTGGCTGGCTCACCGGCTTCCGCCGCGGGCTCGTGAGCACGGGGGATGTGGAGAGCGAGGCGAGTGGATCGCCGGAGGTGGGGCGCCGCGTGGCCCGAGCGTTCGCCGAGCGCACGGGCGGGATCATGTCCGGATCGGTGAACGAAGGGCTGTTCGGCGTGCCGCTGACGGCGCACGTCCTCGGCGGGTGCCCGTTCGGGCGCAGCGCGGCGGAAGGGGTGGTGGACCTGGACTGCGCGGTGCACGGGTATCCTGGGCTGTTCGTGGTGGATGGCTCGATCGTGCCCGCGAACCCGGGAGTGAACCCGAGCCTCACCATCGCCGCGCTCGCCGAATACGCGATGACGCGCGTCCCGTCGCGCGCCGGCCCGCCGGCCTCGGCCGTCCAGCGCCGCCACGGCTAGCCCGCGTCGCTGGAGGTTCCCTCACCGCACATCCTCCATCGCCCTACAGACTCGCCGGGCGGGCGCGCGCACCTTGGCGTCGTGGCGCGCGAGGCACGAATGGCCCGCGATGTCCACGCGCGAGCGGCTCGAGTCACGCCCTCGCGGCGACGATACCGAATGGAGGCCCGGGCCATGCCGAAGACAATCGAGAGACAAGTCGAGCTTCCCGTGATTGGCGATGCCGCGTACCAGGTCTGGTTGGCCGGTCTTGGCGCGCTGTCCATCGCCGGCGACGAGAGCGGCAGGATCTTCAAGACGCTGGTGAAGCGTGGCAAGACGTTCGAGCACGTGGCGGCCGGCCGGCTGAGCGATGTGCGCGAGCGGTTGGACGTGCGCCGCGCCGCCAACAACGCGGTGGACCGTCTGAGCACGGGGCTGGACGAGGGGATGACGGACGTGCTGCACCGTCTCGGGCTGCCCACGAAGAAGGAGATCGAGGGGCTCACCCGGCGCGTGGAGCGGTTGACGCGCGCGCTGGAGGAGAAGCCAGTGCGGCAGGTGCGTCCGGCGCGTCCGGTGCGCCCGCGCCGCGCGGCGGCCAAGCGTCGGACCACTCGTGAGACGCCGGCCGGCGCCTGAGGAGACGCCATGGCCCGCCGGCGGGTGCCGTCCACCCGCGCGCGAGTGGGACTCGCCCTGGCCGGCGGGGGACCCGTGGGCGCGATGTACGAGATCGGCGCGCTCCGGGCTCTCGAGGAGGCGGTGGACGGACTCGACGTGAGCGACGCCTGGAGCTATGTGGGCGTCAGCGCCGGCGCGTTCGTCGCCGCCTGCCTCGCCAACGGCCTCACCACGCAGCAGATGCTCCACGCACTGCTGCGCGACCAGCCAGGCGTGAACCCCCTGCGACCGGAGATCTTCTTCACGCCCGCGTACCGCGAGTTCGCGAAGCGCGGGCTCAAGCTGCCGTGGCTGATCTTCGAGTCGGTGCGGGAGATCGGCCGGCGCCGCAACGCGCAGGGGATCGGGGAGGCGATCCGGCTGCTCACGCAGGCGCTGCCGGTGGGCATCTTCGACAACGAGCCGATCCGCCGCTACATGCACGAGATCTTCTCGATGGACGGGCGCACCGACGACTTCCGGCTGCTCGGCCGCCGGCTCACGATCGTCGCCTCCGATCTCGATTCGGGCACCGCCATCCGCTTCGGCTCACGCGGATGGGATCACGTGCCGATCTCCACCGCCGTGCAGGCGAGCACCGCGCTCCCCGGCGTCTATCCGCCGGTGACCGTCGAGGGGCGCCACTGCATGGACGGCGTGCTCCTGAAGACCGTGCACGCGTCGGTGGCGCTCGCGCAGGGGGCCGAGCTGCTCTTCTGCATCAACCCGATCGTTCCCGTGAACGCCGCCGCCGCCGCGCGCGCGGGGCGGCTCCCCGCGGACATCCTCGTCGAGTCCGGGCTCCCGAGCGTACTGTCGCAGACCTTCCGCACGCTCATCCACTCCCGCTTCCGCGTCGGCTTCGACCGGTACGCCGTACGCTTTCCCGATGCGGACGTCGTGCTGCTCGAGCCCGATGAGGACGAGTACGAGCTGTTCTTCGCGAACGTGTTCAGCTTCCGCGCGCGGCGCCACATCTGCAGCCGCGGCTACGATGCCACCCGCCGCGACCTGGCCCGCCGCTATCGCGAGCTCGCGCCGATCCTCGCGATGCACGGACTCCGCCTCCGCGCCGACGTGTTGCGCGACGAGACGCGCGACGTGTGGACGAGCGTGGGGCTCCCCGCCAGGCGGGCGGCGATCACGCCGCTGCCGGTCACGGCTTCACTGCATCGCGCGCTGCGGAAGCTGGAGCGGGAGTAGCGGCCGGGAGGGGGGCGGCCGCGCGCGGCGCGCGCGCCGTCTCGCGCGGCGGCAGCGGGCGCTCGGAGAGATGCCAGATGAACTCCCCCCGCCGCTCCCGCCGCTCCGCCGTGCCGAGTCCCCGGTAGCCACAGGGCGGGCGCCGGAGGGCGCGCGCCAGCGACAGCAGGGGCCAGCCGAAGGGGAGATAGAACGCGGCCAGATCGAAGTCGCGCAGCAGCGCGTGCAGCCGGTTGCGTGCCGGCCCCCGATGCTGATCGCGCTCGTTGCGCAGAAAGGCGACGGCCCAACCGGTAGGGAGGACGCGCGCGAGCTGCCCGCGCGCGGCGCGCAGCGAGGCCAGGAGGGAGCGCCAGTCGTAGGGGCGCGCGCCGTACATCGCGACGGCCGCGTCGAGCGCCGCCTGCATGCGAACGCGCACGCGATGCGCCGCGCGGTCCATCGTCGCTCGATCGGGCTCGCCCGCGTCCGGCGCACCCACCTCGCGCAGCACGGCGCGCGCATCGATGGGATCGCCCACCACGAATATCAGGTGCGCCGGGAGCGCGAGATACCACATCCACGGGAGCAGGATCGCCAGCAGTCCGGCGGGGAGCGGAAGGAAGGGGACGTGGAAGAGGCGCTGCATCACCCAGTCCAGTGGCTTCCACGTGACGTGGAAGGGCATCACCCATTCGCCGTTCACCACCGAGATCGGATAGATCGGAACATCGTGGCGCGCGCCGAGTCGCAGGAAGCTCGTGCGGAAGCGCTGGAGCTGGTAGCGGTGACGGAATCCCTTCCCGATCCCCGGCACGCCCTCCGGATAGTACAGCACGCGGTCGCCGCGCTCGAGCAGGCGCTCGAAGTTGTCGAAGGTCATGTCCACGCCCCCGCCGCGCCGCCACAGGTTGTCCACGCCGAAAGGGCGCATCCACCAGACGAGCGTCAGCTCCTTCTCGAACACCGAGCGGCACTTGGCGGCGGGATCCATCCCGTCGCGCCGCCAGAGCGCGAAGTCGAGCACCATGGCGTCGTACGGGAGCGCCGTGCCGCTGTGGTTCGCGGCGAGGATCGCGGGGCCCGTCGCCGGCAGCTTCTCCGCGCCGACGAACGTCGCGCGGAAGTAATGGTCGAGCAGCGGCCCGATCGCCCGCCGCATCAGCGAGCGGCAGTACGCTGGATCGAAGGGCTCGTACGGCGCGCCGCCGAGCGACGGCGGCTGGTGCGCGACTGTCGGCATGGGATCACCCTCCACGACGGAACGCGAGCACGAGCGCCGCGGCGAACAGCGCGCTCCAGAGGGGCCACGGCCGTCCGTATGCCAGCAGGATCGCCCCCGCCACCAGACAGAAGCCGGCGATGAGCGTGCCGCGCATCCCCGCCAGCGGGCTCTCCGTGGGCGCGCGCGTGCTGCGCTGGAGCACGCGCACCCCTTCGCTGACCAGCGCCGGCAGCTTCACCATCGCATCCACCAGCTCCGGGGTGCCGCGCATCCCCTCGCGAACAACGTGCACGGGGCTGAACTGCTCGAGGAACACGTGCCGCATGTGCCGCCGCGACACGTCGGCCACGTCGAAGCTCGGCAGCAGCACGTGCCCCACGCCCTCGAACGTCACCAGCGCCTTCACCATCAGCACCAGCTCCACGGGAAAGTACATGCGGAACTGCGCGCCGCGGGTCACCGATTCCAGTACCAGCTGCGCCAGTGAGAAGCTCTCGAAGCTCGACGCGCGATGCCATCGCGACGAGATCTCCGCCACCTCGCGGCGGAACCCCACGGGATCGCCGCCGCGCCCCGGTTCGGCGATCACCGAGAGGTAGCGCGCCGCGTTCTCGTGATCGCCGGTGACGAGCGAGTAGTAGTAGTACAGGAGCTCGCGCCGCAGGTCGTCGTCGAACCGCCCCACCATGCCGAGGTCGATGAACCCCACCTTCGCGCCGGGTAGGATGAGCAGGTTGCCCGGGTGCAGGTCGGCGTGGAAGAAGCCGTCGCGGTACAGCATGCGGATGATCGAGGCGGCGCCGAGATCCACCAGGTGCTGCCGCATCTCCTCCGGCAGCGCGAGCGCCTCCGGCGCATCGGGGCGGAGCCCGTCCAGGAACTGCATGGTGAGCACGCGGCGGCCGCTCCGATGCCGGTCCACCGCCGGGAACACCACATCGTGCAGGTCGTGGAAGTTGGCGGCGAAGGTCTCGGCGTTGTCCGCCTCCCGCCGCAGGTCCACCTCGCGCAGCGTGTAGTCGCAGAACTCCGCGATGATGCGCCGGGGCTGGTAGCGGGGGATCACCCACTGCAGCGCCGCGCCCAGCATCCGCAGCAGCCGCGCGTCGCGCTGGAGTGTCTCGGCCACCCCGGGCTTCACCGCCTTGATCACGACGTCCTGTCCATCGATGGTGGTGGCGCGGTGGATCTGGGCGATGGAGGCGGAGCCGAGCGGCTCGGGGTCGATCCACTCGTAGAGCCGCTCCACCGGATGCCCGAGATCCTTCTCGACGAGGGCGCGGAACGCATCGAAGGAGATGACAGGGAGGCGGTTGAGCAGGTTGCGCAGCTCGCTGGTCACGGACTGCGGGAGGATGTCCTCGCGCAGGCTCAGGATCTGGCCGAGCTTGATGTACGTGGGGCCGAGCAGCTCGAGCCGCCGACGGAACTGCACGGGGAAGGGGAGGCTCGCGAGGTCGCGGCGCATGAACGGGCGCGCGGTCGCCGCGACGAGGCGGGCGACGGCCCAGCGAAGGCCCAGGCGCTCCCCCGGCTCGCGCCGCGCCGCGCGATCGCGCGTCCACGCGATGATCGCGCCGAAGAGGAGCGCGAGCAGATGGCGGTTCGTCGTCAACGCGCGGCGGACGATCCCCGGCGGCGGGCGGATCTCCGCCCGAGCGAGCGCCGTCCCGGCGCGCTTCGACCGCCGCGCGCGTGGCATCGCGTGCGTCGTCACCGGTTGCGCCCCAGCCGCTCGTGCGCCGACACCCACTCGTACGACGAGATCGCCGCCGCCAGCGACAGCTCGCCGGCCAGCACCGTCGCGGCGACGATCTCCGCCAGCTTGTTCACCGTCCCGGCGCCCACGCAGCCGAGCATGGCGAGGCACTCCTGTTGCGTGGCCAGGTGCGTGCCGCCGCCGTGCGTGGCGACGATCAGCGACGGGATGGTGATCGAGAAGTAGAGCGCCTGGTCGGGCGTGAGGTCCGTGTACACCGTCGCCGCCGTGCCCTCGGCCACGTTGGCCACATCCTGTCCCGTGGCGATGAAGAGCGCCGTGATCGCGTTCACCGAGTGGAGCCCGTTGTTGTTCGCGCCGGAGAGCAGCGCGCCCACGTTGGCCACCGCCCAGTGATGGGCGAGCTGCTCGGGCTCCACGCGGAGGTGCCGCATCAGCAGCTCGCGCGGGATCGTCGCCTCCGCAGTGACCCGCTTGCCGCGCGGGTGCAGCGCGTTCACGTGCGAGGACTTCTTGTCGGTGGCGAAGTTGGACTCGAGGTACGCCCGGCGAATGGCGGGGTGGTGCGCCAGGATCCACTGGTAGCCCGCGAAGGTGGCGCGCCCCACCATGTTCTGCCCCGCCGCATCCCCCGTGCTGAAGCTGAAGCGGAGGAAAGCGAAGCGGTTGGACAGATAGGGCTCGATGCGGACCAGGCGCGCCACGTGCGAGGTGGCCTCCGCCTCGGCGCGGATCTCCGCGAGGTGCTCGTCCACCCACGCGATGAAGTCGCGCGCCTCGCGCGCGGTGGCGAACTCGAACACCGGCGCGCGCTGCATGCCACCGCCGGCGATCGTGGTCGTCACGCCGCCGGCGAGGGTGAGCACCTTCATCCCCCGGCTGTACGAGGCGACGAGGGAGCCCTCGGTGGTGGCGAGCGGCACGAGGAATTCTCCCTGCGCCCACTCGCCGTTCACGCGGAGCGGGCCGGCGATGCCGAGGGGGATCTGGGCGACGCCGGTGAAGTTCTCGATGTTGCCGCGCGCCTCCTCCGGCGACAGGGAGTACGTGGTCACGTGCCGCAGGTGGACGCCGGTGTACGCCTCGACGAAGCGTTGGCGCTCGGCGATCAGCTCCGGCGCGTAGTCGCGCGGCGCGCCCTTGTCGTTCGGGATGTGCGGGGATGTGGGGGCCGTCGCGTCGAGGCTCGCTGTCACGCCCGAGGGGATCACCATGGGGCCGTCCTGCTGGAGATACCGCAGGATGTGCGGCGCGCACGGGCCGCGACATCGGGGTGGAGGGGGGAGCGGTGTAGGCGATTCCCTGGCGAGGGAAGGTGCTGCGGCGAGAGGCGGCGCGCGCGCCGTGGCGAGCCCTGCCGCGGCGATCGTCGCGCGGTGTGAATCGTGCACGGCTCGTGAGGCGGCCCGACCGATCCTGACGAATCTCTCTCGCGTACGGGAGGATCTCATGCGCACGAGTCGCCGTCGTCTGCGCGCTGCGCCGTGCCGCGCACCGCTCGCCATCGCGCTCCTGATCGGCATCGCCGCGTGCCGCGATGCCCCGCCCACCGCGCCGGCGCCGGAACCGCCTCCGGCCCCGCGCCTCGCGACCGACACCATGTCCGTCGCGCTCGGTCACGTCTCGCAGCTCCGGGTGCTCGGCGCGCGTGGGCCCGTCATCTGGCGGAGCGCCGACGAGCGGATCGCGACGGTCTCGCCCACGGGCGCGGTGCGCGCCGTGTCGCCGGGGCGCACGACGATCACCGCATCGGTGAACGGGCAGCAGGCGTCCGCGCAGGTGCGCACGGGGACCGACACCACGATCGGTCCCGACGGGGGCGACGTCTGCGCGCTCGTGTGCCGAACGCTCATTCACATCCCCGCTGGCGCACTCGACAGCACCACCGAGGTGACCGTGTTCCCCGCGTTCGCGCCGCCCGATGATCCGCGCCTGCTCGCCGGATCCGCGGTGGATGTGGAGCCGTCGGGGCTCGTGCTGCACGCGTCCGCCGAGCTCGCGCTGCTGTTCGACTCGAGCGCCGTGCCGGCGGGGCTCGAGGACGGGGCGACGCTCGCGCAGGTCGTGGGCGGCGCATGGGAGCCTGTCACGGGCAGCGCGGAGAACGGAGCGGTGCCGCTGGTGTTCGCGAGCACGACGCACTTCGGGACGTTCGGCATTCTGCTTCCGGCGCGGATGCCGCCGTCGCCGATGACTGGCGCCACGATCGCGGCGGGCGACGGGTTCACGTGTGCCATCGCCACTGATCATTCGCTGCATTGCTGGGGATACAACGAGTGGGGACAGCTCGCGGTGGAGGGGATCGACAGCAGCGCGGTGCCGGTGGCGTCTGCAGGGGATCTGAAGTTCACGAGCGTGACCGCGGGCGACGACTTCGCGTGCGGCATCACGGCCAGCGGCGACAGCTACTGCTGGGGGCTCGACCAGTACGGCCAGTTGGGGAACGGCACCACGGTGCCGTTCCCTCACGGCGTGCCGTCGCCGGTGCGGGTCGCCACGGACGTGCGGTTCGTGGCGCTCACCGCGGGGATGTTCCATGCGTGCGGGCTCGATGCGGAAGGTCGCGCCTATTGCTGGGGACAGAACCGGCTCGGGCAGCTCGGGGTTGGCACGCTGGCCGACTCGGTGGTCGTCGCGCCGCGCCTGGTCGCGCTCGACGCGCGCTTCGCGTCCATCTCCGCCGGCGGCGAACACACGTGCGGCATCACGCGGAACGGGGTGAGCTACTGCTGGGGGGAGAACACCAACGGGCAACTGGGACTCGGCGTGACTTCCGTCGACGAGGACGTGCATCCGTCCCCCGAGCGGGTGATCGGTGCGCCAGCGTTCCAGTCCATCGACGCGGGGGGCAATGGTACCTGTGCGGTCGGACAGAACGTGCGGGTCTACTGTTGGGGCGCCGTCACGCTCGGGCGCGGCGAGTTGCACTCCGCGTCCGGCACTCCCATGCCGGTGATCGCCGCGGTGCACCTCACGCAGGCGCGCGGCGGCAGGGTCAGTTTCTGCGCACTCGACCTTTCGGAGACTCCGTACTGTTGGGGGCTGTTCGCGGAAGAGCTGCCGGTTCCCACCGCGCTCCCGAATGCGCCGACGCTCGCCGAGCTGGCGGTGGGGGCGGGGCATGCCTGCGGGCTCGGGCACGACGGGCGCGCGTACTGCTGGGGGGTGGACGCGTTCGGCAACCTGGGGACGGGAGAGTTCCACGTGCGCACGCTCCAACCACTCCCCGTGACCGGGGATCTCGTGTTCGCGCTCCCGTGAGCGCGGCCGTGGCATCGCCGCCGCACGCGAGGTAGTGTTCGGTCGAGGCGGGCGCGGGCGCCAGGGACCTCCTGGCGCCCGTGGCGCGTGTGGCATCGATGCCCGCGCAGCTCCGCCCGGGCACCCTGACGGAGGGACGAGATGGCGCGTGGCGCGCGACGCAAGTGGACGGATCGGTGGCTGGGGTGGACGTTCGTGGTGGCGCTGGCGGTGCTCGCGCCGGTGGCGGGAGCGGGGGCGCAGGGGAGCGCGGGGAGCGCGGCGCACGCTCCGCCCCGATGGTATCGCGGCGACACGCACGTGCACACGATGAACTCGGACGGCAACGCCCCGCCGGTGGACGTCGCGCGCTGGTACCGCGAGCACGGGTACGACTTCGTCGTCATCACCGACCACGAGTACCTCACCGACCCCGCGCCGCTGAACGCGATGTTCGGCGGGGCGGGGAAGTTCCTCGTGATCCGCGGCGAGGAGGTCACCCAGCAGGTGGTCGACTCCACCCACCCCGGCGGTCCTCGTCAGGCACACGTGGGCGCGATCGGGGTGACGCGCGTGGTGCGCGCGCTCGGCGAGCACGGGATGGCGCGCGGACTCACCGTCGCGCAGTCGTACGCGCGCAACCTCGCCGCGATCCGCGCCGCCGGCGGGATCGCCACCGTGAACCACCCCAACTTCCGCTGGTCCATCCGTCCACAGGACATGGCGGGGCTTCCCGACTCCACGCTGTTCGAGGTGTGGAACGCGCAGCCACGCATCAACAACCTGGGGGGGAGCGACGGGGCGGGGCACACGTCGCTCTCCACGGAGGCGCTCTGGGACACGCTGCTCACGCGCGGGACGCTGCTCTACGGCGTGGCGAGCGACGACGCGCACAAGTTCCGCCCGGAGGAGCTGGCCGATCCGGAGGCGACGCATCCGGGGCGCGGGTGGGTGATGGTGCGCGCGGACACGCTCACGCCGGAGGCGATCATGGCGGCGCTGCGTGCCGGGTACTTCTACGCGAGCACCGGCGTCACGCTCGCCGACTATTCGGCGAACGCGCGGGAGATCCGGGTGACGATCGCGCGCCCGAGCAACCGGCGCGACGACCGGCGCTACGTGACGCGCTTCATCGGACGAGGCGGGCGTGTGCTCGCCGAAGTCCCGGGGATGGAGGCGCGGTACGAGATCCGTGGAGACGAGGGCTACGTGCGCGCCACGGTGACCGACTCGGACGGGCGGCGCGCGTGGATGCAGCCGGAGTGGGTGGGAGAACATCCGGCGCGGTGAGCGGTTGTCCGGCATTCGCCGACAGGGCAGCGCGAGTGTCGGGCCCGCCGCTGGCGCGAACGGGGCGACGTTCGACATAGTCGTGCACGACGCCTTCGACTCCGTGGGTCCCCCTGCACACCCCGGCATGGAGCACATATGACAATCGCGGTGGCTCGTTCCTCTCTCCGGTCAGTGCATGGGGCGCTGCTCGCCGCACTGCTCGTGTGCGCGACCGCATCGGGCACCCTGCGTGCGCAGCACGCCCAATCCGCGGACACGGGCGCGAGGGCGGCGGCCGCCGCGACCACCCCCGAGGCGTTCGCGCAGCGGTACATCGCCACGCTCACCTCCGGCGACTACGCCGCGAACGCGAAGCTGATGCACCCTGCGGCACTCGCGAGCATCCGGCGATTCGTCACCGTGCTGGGCGAGAAGGATCCCTCCGGCTCCGCGTTGAAGCAGCTCCTCGACGTGCCGGATACGAGCGCGGTGCGCACGCTCACCGACGAGCAGCTCTACGAGCGCTTTCTGCGCCGGACGATGGGAGCGCAGGCGGAGCTGGCGGCGGCGATGCGCTCGGCGAAGGTGGATGTGCTGGGGCACGTCGACGAGGGCACGGACATGACGCACGTGCTGTATCGGCTGCGGTTGGAGATCGACGGGGTGGAGATGCGGAAGGTGGACGTGCTCACGCTGAAGCGCGACCGCGGCGAATGGCGCGCGATGCTCTCGGCGGACATCGACAACCTGGTCGCGCGACTGGCCGGAGCGCGCGCGACCTGACGAGCGTCGGGCTCGCGACTCGATTCCCGCGAGGCGAGACTCGCCGCGCTGGCGGGGCGCGGGGCGTCGCGCCGCGGGCTCCGCGTCATGGCGTGACGCGGGCCGTGGTGGGCTCCTGGGACTGGCGTGACGCGGCCGTGGTGGGCTCCGTGGACTGGCGAGACGCGGCCGTGGTGGGCTCCTGGGACTGGCGTGACGCGGGGGTGTGGCTCTGGCGG
>CAMLEQ010000048.1 GCA_946479015.1 uncultured Gemmatimonadota bacterium
GGGGCGCGCGGGGGGGGGGCCCGGCCCCCCCCCCCCCCGCCCGCATCCCGCCCCGGTGCGTGGCGCTCAGCGCGACGCGAGGTAGTGGCGGTACACGTCGGGGTAGATCGCCACGTGGAAGTGCGCGGGGTAGTGCTCCTCCGTGGCATCGACCACGCCGCGCCGCTCGAGCACGAGGAGCGTTTTGCGGAGCCAGCGCCGGCACTTCCCCTTCGTGGGGCGGCGGAGGTCGACGGCGATCCCGGTGGGGTGCACGGAGTGGTCGCTGGCGTTCACCGGCTGCACCGACTCGGGGCGCACGGCGCTCGTGACCACGAGGGGCTCGCCGCAGGCATGGTGGTACTGCGCGCCGAGGCGCCTGACGAAGGTGCGGGTGGCGGAGCGCACGTAGGGGAAGCTCACCTCGTGCAGCACGACGTCGCGCGTCGAGGTGAGGCGGACGAGGCGTCCCTCGTGCACGGCGCGGCGCACCTCTCTCGCGCTCTGCGCGAAGGAGTAGTCGTGCGCGACGGCGTAGTGCCACACGCGCTCGACGCTGCGGTGCGATCCGCGCAGCGACTGGGCGTGGGCGGCGGAGGCGATGGCGACGAGCAGCGCCATCGGGAGGGCGAGCCTGACGGAGAACCGAACGGACATGATGCGACGGAGCGGGGCGCCGGTGGACGGCACCCGCGAGAGACGAGGACGCGATTGTTGCGGAGGGGGCAAGATACCAGCCTCACGCGGGATGCGCCAGGGCCCGCCGGCGCATGGGAGCCCAAGTAATCACCGGCGGCGCTGGTCCGGCCCTTGCTCCGATTCTGCCCGGCACCACGAACAGGAGACCGGTCATGCGACGCCATACGCCCGCCACGGCGTCCGGTATCGCCGCCGCGCGCGCCGTGCTCGCGACGCTCTTTGGCGATCCCGGCGAGCGCTCGTTCGCCGTCCGCTACTGGGATGGGAGCACCGATTGGGAGGGGAGTGGAGAGCCGGGGTTCACGCTCGTGGTTCGCTCCCCCGGGGGGCTGCGGCGGATGCTGCTTCCGCCATCCGAGCTGCATGTCGCCGAAGCGTACGTGCGCGGCGACATCGAGTTGGAGGGGGACGTCGAGCAGGCCGCGGCGGTCGGCGGGTCGCTCGGGGCGCGCCTCGGGTCGGCGGGCACGCTCGCGCGACTCGCGAGACTCGCGCGCCAGGTGCTCGCGCTGCCGCGCGACCCGGCGCCGGAGCGCGTGAGCGAGCGCAGCGCCGAGATCCGGCGGCTCGGCTCGCGCCACTCGCGCGAGCGCGACCGCGCGGCGGTGCGCGCGCACTACGACATGGGGAACGACTTCTACTCCCTCTGGCTCGACCGCCGGATGGTCTATTCGTGCGGCTACTTCCCCACCGGCACCGAGGACATCGACGCCGCGCAGGCTGCCAAGCTCGAGCACATCTGCCGCAAGCTGCGGCTGCGCGAGGGGGAGCGGCTGCTCGACATCGGGTGCGGGTGGGGCGGGCTCGTTCGGTGGGCCGCGGCCAACCACGGCGTGGAGGCGCTGGGCATCACGCTGAGCGAACGGCAGGCGCAGCTGGCGAACGAGCGCATCCGCGCCGACGGCCTCGAGCGCCGCTGCCGCGTGGAAGTGCGCGACTATCGCGAGTTCCCGCACGGGACGGTGTTCGACAAGGTGGTGAGCGTGGGGATGTTCGAGCACGTCGGGCGCGCGCTCCTGCCGACCTACTTCCGTGAGGCGGCGCGGCTCACGCGCCCCGGTGGACTGTTCCTCAATCACGGAATCGTGCGCGCCCCCGACCGCGGCAGCGGACTCGCCAGGCGCGTGGGACGCATGCTCTGGCGCCAGGGCTCGTTCATCGACCACTTCGTCTTCCCCGACGGGGAGCTGGTGCCGCTGGACGTGGCGGTGCACGACGCCGAAGCGGCCGGATTCGAGACGCGCGACGTGGAGTCGCTGCGCGAGCACTACGCCCTCACGCTGCGCCAGTGGGTGCAGCGCCTCGAGCGCGCCCGCGCGCAGGTGGAGCAGCTCGTGGGCGCGCAGGCGTACCGCGTGTGGCGGCTGTACATGGCGGCATCGGCGCACGCCTTCGCCTCAGGCCGGCTGTCGCTGGCGCAGGTGCTGCTCGGCCGCCCGGATGGGCACGGGCGCGTGACGATCCCCGCCACGCGTGCCGACCTGTACGCGCCCGCCCAGGCGCGGCGGGAGGTCGCGGCCTGAGACGGGAGCTTTAGATTTCGCTCACCGTGAGCGAACCCGTCATGCGTGCCATCGTCATCGCCCGCCCCGGCGGCCCGGAGGTGCTCGAGCCGCGCGAGGTGCCTCGTCCCGTGCCGGGCGCCGGAGAGGTGCTCGTGCGCGTGCACGCCACCGCCCTCAATCGCGCCGACGTGCTCCAGCGGGAGGGACGCTATCCCGCCCCCGCCGGCTCCCCCACGCACATCCCGGGGCTGGAGTTCGCCGGCGAGGTGGCCGAGCTCGGGCCGGGCGCCCGCGACTGGGATCCCGGCGACCGGGTGTTCGGGATCACCGGAGGCGGCGCCTACGCCGAGTATCTGGTGGCCCACGAGCGCGCGATCGCGGCCATCCCCGACACGCTCGACTGGGCGGCCGCCGCCGCGGTGCCCGAGGCGTTCATCACCGCGCACGATGCGCTCACCACCCAGTCGGGCACGCGGCTCTCGGAGCGCGTGCTCGTGCACGCGGTGGGGAGCGGCGTGGGGCTCGCCGCCGTGCAGCTCGCGCGCGCCATCGGCGCCGTTCCCTACGGCACCGCGCGCAAGGCGGCGAAGGTGGAGGCCGCGCGCGCGCTCGGGCTCGAGGATGGGCTGGTGGTGTCGGAGGACCTCGCTCCCATGGTGGAGCGCGCGCGCGCGTGGACGGCCGGCGTTGGGATGGATGTGGTGCTCGATCTCGTGGGGGGCGCCTACGTCCCGGCCAGCCTGGAGGCGCTCGCCACGCACGGGCGGCTCATCCTCATCGGTACCCTCGCCGGCCGCGCGGCGGAGATCCCCCTCGGCCGGGTGCTCGCTTCGCGTCTCACCCTCCGCGGCACGGTGCTCCGCGCCCGCCCCCTCGAGGAGAAGATCGCCGCCACCCGCGCCTTCGCGCGCGATGTGGTGCCGCTACTCGCCTCCGGCGCGGCACGGCCGGTGCTGGATCGCGTCTACCCGCTCGCGGAGGCGGCGGAGGCGCACCGGCGCATGGAGTCCAACGACACCATCGGCAAGATCGTCCTCACCATGGACCACGCAGACTGAGTGGTGCGGCGGCGGCTCGCACCACTGATCGCACTCGCGCTCGGGCTCGGCGGCTGCGCCACGGCGGCCGCGCTCCCCGGCTGGCGCGGACCGCGCACGGACCACTTCGACGGCCACCACTTCCACAACCTGGAACCGTTCCAGGAGCAACCGGTGCAGGACGTGCTGCGCTGGCAGCTCACCCGCGAGCACGGCGACTGGCACGACGAGGACATCCCGCCTGCCCCCCCGCCCCCGGCCCGCGTGGATGGAGGGCGCATCCGCGTCACCTTCGTCAACCATGCCACGGTGCTCATCCAGATGGATGGGCTGAACATCCTCACCGACCCGGTGTGGTCGGAGGTGGTGGGGCCCACGGAGCTGAGCGGACAGCGGCGGCACCGGCCGCCCGGCATCCGCTGGGAGGATCTCCCGCCGATCGACGTGGTGCTGCTGAGCCACGACCACTACGACCACATGGACATCCCCACGCTCCAGCGCCTCGCGCGCCGCTTCCACCCGCGCATCATCACGGGGCTCGGCAACGGCGAGCGGCTGCGCGAGCGGGGGATCGGCGGGTGGACGGAGCTGGACTGGTGGCGGTCGACGGAGGTGGCGCCGGGGGTGCGCGTGACCTCGGTGCCGGTGCAGCACTGGTCGGGGCGCACGCTCACCGACCACTGCCGCACGCTCTGGATGGGCTTCGTGATCGAGGGGCGGCGCGACTCGGTGTTCTTCGGCGGCGACACGGGGTGGGGGACGTTCTACGCGCTCATCCACGCGCGCTATCCTCGCTTCCGGCTCGCGCTCCTCCCCATCGCGCCATTCATCCCGCACTGGTACATGCACCGCAAGCACGAGTCGCCGGCGGATGCGGTGCACGCGGCGCAGGTGCTGCACGCGGCGACGTCGATCGCGATTCACTGGGGGACGTTCATGCTCGGCGACGATGGGCGGAACGAACCGGTGGACTCGCTGCGCGCCGCGCTCGCGGAGATCCCCGCACGCTGCCGCCCCGTGTTCCTCGCGCCCGACAACGGCCAGTCGGTGGAGGTACCGCCGATCGGCGACGGTGCGCGGCTCAGCGCGGCGGCGGATTCAGGGTGCGCGCCGCCGGGAGCTGAAGCGCTCCTTCGCTCGAGGTGATCGTGCCGCACACCTCCGGCGGACAGGGGGTGACCGGGTGCGGCGTCTCGCGCACGAGCAGCTGCTCCCCCACGCGGATGCGGTCGCTCTCCAGGTGGTTCAGCGCGCGGAGGCGCTCCGTGGTGGTCGCGAAGCGGCGGGCGATCGCCTCCAGCGCGTCACCGGGCTGCACGCGGTAGTACTCGCGGATGGGCGGGAGCGCGGCCAGGGAGTCGCGCCACTGCTTCTCCCGCCGCAGCGCCTCGCGCAGCGCGTTGTCGCGGCGGAAGGCTTCGCGCACGAGCGCCGCCAGATCGGCGCGCTGGCTCGCTGGCACGCGGTAGCGCCGGGCCGAGCGTCCGTGCCGCACGACCACGGCGGCGGAGCCGCGCCCCGCGTCCGCCATGGCGATGGAGAAGAGCGTGTCGTACGGGTACGAGCGCACGTCGTAGGCGCGCGGCGCGTCGGCGGACGGGTAGAGCTCCGGAAGCACGCCCACGTACAGCACCCGCCGGTCGGTGGCCGCGAGCGCGCCGTAGGTCGCGCGATAGAGGTCGTACCAGTGCCGCTCGACGGTGCGCGTCTGGTGCTGCACGCGCTCCCCCGGGTCCAGCCGCGCGCGCAGCTCGGCGGCCGCGAGGCGCAGCGCGCTGGCGCGGTCGCGGACGTTGGCGGCGAGCACCGTCAGCACCACCAGCCCCACGGCGAGGAGCGGTGCGCCCCACGTCAGCAACGCGCGCCCGGGGCGCCGTGGGGCGCGCGCGGAGGACGCGGAGCGGGGGGGTGGGTGGGGGGGCGCGGTCATCGCGCGGACCTCGGCCGGCATCCCCCTCCCGTACAGAAAGATTGATGCCAGGCGGCCGCGGTCGGGGTCCCCCCGATCTTGGAACGGGCGGGAACGGACCCCATATTGGCGCGTCCGGGCACGCCAGAATTCTCCCGTCGCGCCGAGAGCCGCGTGTCGCCGCAGCCACCGCACCTCTCGCTCGTCGTTCCGGTGTACAATGGCGCGGGGCGCCTCCCCGGCAGTCTGGGAGAGCTCCGTGCCTGGCTGTGCGATCGTGCCTACGACTGGGAGTTGATCCTCGTGGACGACCACAGCGGCGCGCGCGTGGCCGAGCTGCTCGCCGACTTCGCGTGCGCCACGCCGGGCGTCACGGTGCTCCGGAACGACCGGAACCGCGGCAAGGGCTTCTCCGTGGCGCGCGGGATGCTGGCGGCACGCGGACAGTACCGCGTGTTCACCGACGCCGATCTCGCGTATCCCGCGTCCGAGGTGGACCGGATCCTCTGCGATCTGTACGGCGGCGCGGATGTGGCGGTGGCCTGCCGGGTGCTCCCGGCCTCGCGCTACATCATGAGCCCCACCTTCTTCTCCTACCTGTACACGCGCCACGTGATGAGCCGCCTGTACAACGCGCTGGTGCGGTGGACGCTCGTGCCGGGGATCCTCGACACGCAGGCGGGGCTGAAGGGATTCACCGCGCGCGCGGCGGAGATCGTCTTCCCGCGCCTCACGATCCCGCGCTTCGGCTTCGACGTGGAGGCGCTCTTCATCGCGCGCCGGCACGGGCTCTCGATACGGCAGACGGCGGTGCACTTCCGCTACGAGGACGAGCCGACGACGGTGCGCTTCCTCGCGGATGCGGCGCGGATGGCGCGCGACCTCGCCCTCATCCGCGCGAACCACTGGAGGAAGCGCTACGACTGACGTCCGCCGGCTGGTGATCAACGCCGACGACTTCGGCTACTCTCCCGGGGTGACGCGGGGGATCCTCGAGGCGCACGCGGCGGGCACGGTCACCTCCACGTCGATCATCGCGAACGCGCCGGGCTTCGAGGATGCCGCGCGGCGTGCCCGGGAGGCGCCGGCGCTGGGGATCGGCGTGCACCTCAACCTGGTGCAGGGGCGCCCGCTGGCGCGCGTGCCATCGCTCGTGAACCGGCGCACGGGGGAGTTCCTGCCGATCGGCGCGCTGCTCGCCCGGGCGCTCGCCAGGCGCGTGGCGCCTGACGAGGTGGCGGCGGAGTGCTCGGCGCAGATCGCGCGCGTGCGCGAGGCGGGGATCGAGCCCACGCACATCGATGGCCACCAGCACGCGCACGCCCTCCCGGGAATCTGGCCGGCGGTGGCCGCCGCGGCGCGCGGCGCCGGCATCCGCGTGGCGCGCGCGCCGCTGGAGCGGCCCGTGGCCGTGCGCGGAGATGTGGGGGCGATGCTGAAGGCCGCTGTGGTCGCCGCGGCGTGGCGCGCGGCCACGAGCGGCGCGCCGCCGCTCGCCCACGCGGACCACTTCGCCGGCATGTCGCTCCAGGGAAAGCGCGACGTGCTGCCACGCCTGCTCCGCCTGCTCGATGCGCTGCCGCCGGGGACCACGGAGCTCATGGTGCACGCCGGCCGCGTCGACGCGACGCTCGCGTCGATGGACCGCTACACCTGGCAGCGAGAGCGCGAGCTCGAGGCGCTGCTGTCAGAGCCCGCCCGCGCCCGCCTCGCGCGCGGGGACATCCAGCTCGTGACCTTCCGCGCGGTGGCGTGACCGCCGCGGCGCGAGCCCCAGCAGCTCCGCCTGCATCACCAGCCACGCCAGCACGCACGGCACGGTCTTCAGGCGGTAGGGGACGAACAGCGCCCGCTGCCATGCGTGCGGCACGACCTCAGTGGATGACACCGAGACGACGAGGATCGTCAGGACGATCATCGCGTCGTGCAGCGCGCTGCGCGGTGTGGCCACCCACCAGATCGCGATCCCCGTCACGGCGATCACGAACGTCGGCGACTCCGACCGCTGGTTGAAGATCACCATGTACACGAGCAGGGAGCACAGGTAGCGCAGCCGGAAGTCGCGATCGCTCCACGCGGCGGGACGGAGGGCGAGGGGGAGCAGCAGCACTACCGTCCCCGCGAGCTGCACCGGCCAGTTGGGCCACTGGACGCCGAGCCAGATGCGGAGCTGCCCCATCACGCCGCCGTACACACCGGCGCCGCCGCCGCTCACGACCGCGCCGAGGTCCATCGCCTCGATCGAGTGCCACGACCGGTACTGCGCGGCCAGCTCGTGCGGGGAGATCACGAGGAGCGGGAGCGCGATGAGCGCGGCGAACGCGGCGGCGAACCAGAGCGCGAAGCGCACGCGCCGCGGGTGCATGACGGCCATCGAGAGGGCTGCCAGAGGGAAGATCTTCACCAGCGTGCCGACGGCGATCGCCGCCGCGGCGCCGAGCTGCCGGCGCCGTTCGAGAGCGACGAACGCGAGCACCACGAGAGCGGCCACGAGCCCGTTGCTCTGCGCGCGCTGCATCGATCGGAGCGCGTCCAGGTAGATGAGCGCGAGCGCGAGGGTGGACTGTCGCTCGGGGAGCGCCAGCGACACCGCCCACCACAGCAGGAGCGTGTTGAGCGCGCTCCACGCGAGCAGCGCGAGCGGGAGCGGCAGGCTCGCGAACGGCGCGAACAGCACCGCGAAGGTGGGGCTGTACTTGTACCGGTCCTCGTACCGCTCGGGGTGCGGCGCGTACAGGTCGCGCCCCGCGCGCAGGTTGTCCCACGAGGCGCGGAAGATCTCGAAGTTGTTGTCGCGCCGGAAGAATCCGCGCGGCGCGCCGGCGGGAGCCGTGAATCCCTTCTGCACCGTCACCACCGCGATGCTCGCGAGATAGAGCGCGAGCAGCCACCTGCGCCATGCGTGGCGCCGGGTGCGCGACGGCTGAAGGGGCGCGGTCATTCCACAAGTGTGCGCCGTCGCGAGCGCGCCGGGTAGGGGCGAGGAGCGATCATCATTGACTCGCCTGGTCGCGTGGGCCAGTGTTTCCCTGATGATGCGCGAGCACCACATCCCGGTGGCGCGGACGGCGCGCTACTTCACGCTCGGCGACCTGCACGGGACGCCGCGCGAGCTCTGGTTCGTCTGCCACGGCTATGGCCAGCTCGCCGAGCGCTTCCTGCGCCGCTTCGCGCCGCTCGACGATGGGCAGCGCCTGATCGTGGCGCCGGAGGCGCTCTCCCGCTTCTACGTCGATCCCGCCGCCAGCGGCACCCACGCGCAGGCCCGGGTGGGCGCGAGCTGGATGACGCGCGAGGACCGGCTGTCCGAGATCGACGATTACATCCGCTACCTCGACGCGCTGTACGCGCAGGTGATGCAGGAGCTCGGCGAGGCGCATCCGCGCGTGGTCGTGCTCGGCTTCTCGCAGGGGGTGGCCACCGTGTGCCGCTGGATCGCGCGCGGCCGCGCGCGGGCCGACCGGCTCGTGCTCTGGGGGGGGCTCATCCCGCACGACCTCGATCTCGACGCCGATGGTGCCGGACTGCGCCGCGCCGAGCTGGTGCTCGTGACGGGAGACAGCGACGCGCTCGTCGACCGGACCGCGCTCGCCGATCAATCGCGCCGCCTCGCGGGGCACCGCGTGCGCTTCCGCGAGGTGTCCTACCCCGGCGGGCATGCCGTGGACGGCGAGGTGCTCGCGCGGCTCGGGGGTTGAGCCTATAGCCTCCCCCGAGGAGTTTGAAGCGCAGCATCGGCAGGGTCGGACAGCGCCACTCGCCCCCTGAAGAATCAGGCCGGCGAGTCTCCTGAAAACTCAGGGCTGTTGACGCTGAAGCTATTCTGGATCAGCTACAAGAGATTAGGGCACCTGAACTTCGCCAGTGCCGCACTACCGGGAATGTAAGGATCGGCTGCATTCGAGCGTCTACACTCATGGATGCTGTCTAACGACAAGAGCGGGTCCGTCGTGCGAAATCTCAGTTGGCTAAAGCGCTTCCTTGAAAAGGGGGTACAGGAACCCTAGTGGCGGGATTTGCATCTACACCTCTGGACCGCCCACCCATCTTATGCACCGTAAGCGATTGCGGCGACGCGCTACGGGGCTAACCTCCCACCTCTGAGCGGCGAACACAATGGCTTACAGACTCCTTGCTGCAGGCATCCTCACAGCAGCCATCTTCGGTGGTTGCGCGGACTTTGCCAGTGGGCCGAATCGGAAACCGTCCGCGCGAGCAAATGCAGCGCCTCTGAACGACAGTGTGGTCATTCTAGATGATCAGGGCCACTCCGTTACTGTGAACGGTCCCAAGGTCGACTGGAAAAAAGTGCCGGTCATCGGTAGCTGGACACCAGTGGCGGCTGTTCCGCATCAACGAAAGTCCCCTGCCCCGTAGGGCGTTCCGAAGATGTGCACGCCTGCGATCATCGCGATTGCACGACACCCGGCAGCCAGGAATGCCGCAACCGACACAGAGTTCATCCGCGCTGCGTGAACGATACCCTAAACGTCTGCTTTTCAGCCATGATGCGTAAAGTAAGAATCCTCGCCGTATGCGGTCTCGCAGCGACCCTCGTCGGCGGTTGCGCAGACCCTGCCGTGGGACCACTAGAGAAACCAGCCGTGCACCTAAACACGGCTAGCGGCTACGATGCGGTCGTTGTCCTAGACGATGCGGGACACTCTGTCACGGTGAACGGCCCCAGTACAGACTGGGCACAAGTGCCGTTGATCGGTACCTGGACGCCGCCGGTGCTCAGCCCGGATCCCCCAAATTGCGATTCACTGCGGGTTGAATTCTACGCGGCCAGGGATCTGTTCGACGAAGGGTGGAGCTTGTACTGGAAGGGGCTCCTAGCCAAGGATTTCTTCGGCGACATGGCTGAGGGAAAGGAGAAGATGCAGGAAGGGTTTCGCAGGATGGTGGCGGCCAAACAGGAGTTAGAGTACAATGGCTGCATTACCCCTCCGGCAGGGACTCCGAGCGCGTTGCTCGAGGTCCGTATGTCATGACTGCGTTGTGGTCTCCAAAGAGCCGTTTTTCAAACACGTTCGGTTGGAGCCCACAGTGCATGCCGGCTCGCCTGGCCCGAACGGCGGCAACCGTGAGCCGTTGGAGTGCGACGAGACCGACTGCCCCGTGCGCGAATCGAGCCGGAGCTCGATGGCGTTACACGCCCGCAGACCCCAGTCCCGCTCCCCCCTGCGGATCACGCCGCCTAGCGCACGTCCTATCTGTGGTGTGTGCGATCCGCGTGTGTTCGATCGGCGCGCCAATCCTACGCGTCAATGTCCCGGTCTCGATTCTTCCACGCAGTAACAACGCCCCAGTGACGGTCTTCACCCCAGTATTCACAGGTCGACAACGGCCGGGGGACACCGAGGCACCGGGTCACCACGCAATCCGCAGAAAATGTTCACTTGGATAGCTTTCGCACTCGCGGTGGTCGGTGCGGTTTTCGACGCGCGCGCCATGCGACCGCTAGGCGCGGACGCAGCGGCGCTGGAGGAACGCCACCGCCTCCGGGTCGTTGCGCTCAGGCTTTACCGAAGCGCACTCGCCGTGGCGGTCGGGGTGGTGCTTGGCCGATGGCTGCTCGGATGAGGCAATGCAAACGCCATGCGTCTCGTAGCGGGACAGAGGCGAATGTCGTTATGGCGGGATAGTAATCCAGGGGGCGCCAATCGCCGCCTCCTCGTAGGACCATAGTTGCACTTTCGCTTTTCGCCGCCGGCGCCGGCGACAGTGAGCGGCCTGCACGTGCAATTGATGCCGCGGGCGTCAGTGCGACCAGTGCATGACCGCCGGCGAATAGGGCGGCGGGAGGAGGAGCCGACAGCCCGCCGCCTCGATGAGGGCGCGCACCTGGGGCGCTCGGTGCGGGGCGAGGTTGTCCATGACGACCACCTGTCCGGGGCGGAGCGTGGGCCCCAGCACCTGGGCGGTGAACGCCACCACGGCCGCGGTGTCGGCCGCGCCCTCGAGCGTCATGCACGCCGTGAGGCCCTGGAGTGTGAGCCCGCCGAAGATCGTCAGGCGCTCCCACCGGCCAGAGGGCGCGTGCCCCACGGCGCGCTCCCCCCGCGGCGCCCGGCCGTAGGGCCGCACCAGGTCGGTGGCCACGCTACATTCATCGACGAAGACGCGGTCCTCCGGCGCGACCGCGGCGAGCGTGGCGCGAAACGCCGTGCGCGCCGCCGACGACGTCGGGGCGCGTCTGCTCGGCAGGCGTCAGCGCTTTCTTTCCCGCCCGAGCCCGAGCCGCGTGAGCGTCCGCGAGAGCGCGGCGCGGCTCGGCCGCACGGCGCGCTCGGTGGCATAGAGGGCCGCCAGTTCCTCCAACGTGCGATCGTTCTGCGCGGCAACGAGCGTGGTCAGCAACTCATCGCCGGGGCCATCGACCGAGCGCGGGTGCCCGCCGCCATGGGGCCGGGGAGCGACGCTCCCGGTGGTCTCGACGCGCTGGAGCCAGTTCGCGAAGGTCCCGGTACTGACGCGGAAGCGCACGGCGAGCGCGCCCTGGCTCAGGTGCTCCTCGCGCCATGCCGCGACGAGCCGCTTGCGTAGATCCATCGAATAGGCGCGGGGCATCCGGGCCTCCTCCCCCTGGGGCAGCTCAGGCCCGCATACCCCGCGCCGCTCGCTCAGACCCAACCGGTATCCGCTCTAGGCTCCCCTCTCGAACGGAGCCCGGCCGCCGGGCGCCTTCCGCTGTCGCAGAAAATCGACGAAGGCGCGCACGCTCGGTGGGGTGTGGCGCTGCTTCGGGTAGTAGAGGAACCACCCCGGGAACGTCGCGCACCACTCCTCCAGAAGCGGAACGAGCTTCCCCTCGTCGATCAGGGGACGCACCAGCTCTTCCGCCCAGAACGCGATCCCGACCCCCTGCACGGCGGCAGCGATGGCCATGGCGCGATGCGAGACGATGAGCGGGCCATCGACCGCGACGCCGAACCATCTGCCATCCTCGTGGAACTCCCACTTGTACACGCCCGTGCTCCCCGGCCGGCGCCAGTTGATGCACCGGTGTCGCAGCAGATCGGCCGGTGTCTCGGGGCGACCGTGGCGAGCGATGTAGTCCGGTGACGCGACGACGAGCTGGCGCTGTTCGCCCCCGAGCTTCACGGCGATCATGTCGGCCTCGAGGTACTCGCCGAGCCGCGCGCCAACATCGTAACCGGCCTTCACGATGTCGGTGACGGAGTCGTCGATCGTCACATCGAGGACGATGTCCGGGTACGTCGCGTGGAACCGGCCGAGCGCCGGCTCGAGGTACGTGGCGGCGGCGACGCTCGGCATGTGCACCCTGAGCCGGCCCGCCGGCGCGTCGCGCAGCCCCGCGACGTCCCGGACCGCCGCCTCCATCTCGAGCATCGCCGGCTTGAAGCGCGCGTGCAGGCGCTCGCCGGCATCGGTCGGGGAGACGCTGCGCGTCGTGCGGTTCAGCAGTCGCACGCCGAGCCGCGCCTCCAGCGTGCGGATCGTCTGACTGAGCGTCGATGCGGAGACCCCGAGCTCCTCCGCCGCGCGCGCGAAGCTGCCGTGCGCGACGACCGTGACGAATGCCTTGAGCTCCGCATACTCGCTACCGCGCATTGTACCCTCCGAGCCACACAGTGTATTCGCCCGCCGCCCCATGATCGTCGTGGTGTCTCCCCTCAATTTGCGAGGGCGTTCGGCACGGGGCGGAGCGAACGCATCGAACCTTCATCGCCCCGGGGGGAGACGAGACAGTCATGCAGACACGCGAACTGAGCGGACGGGTCGCTCTGGTGGTGGGAGCGTCCTCAGGCATCGGCGCGGCGACCGCGCTGGCGCTGGCGGCGGACGGTGCGCGCGTGGCGATCGCCGCGCGACGCCTGCACCGCCTGAACGATCTGGCGCGCCGGATCCGGCAGGAGGGCGGCGAGGCGCTGCCCATCGAGGCTGACGTCACCGATGAGAGGCAGGCCATCGAGATGGTACAGCGCACCGTGCGAGAGCTCGGACGGCTGGACATGCTTCTCGCCGTCGCCGGCGTGGGCGTTGCCGCGCCGTTCCGGAACACCACCGTCGCCGAGTATCGCCGGATGGTGGACGTCAACATCCTGGGGCTGCTGTATTCGCTCCATGCCGCGCTGCCGCCGATGAAGCGGCAGGGGGACGGCCACGTCGTCATCGTCTCGTCCGGCACCGGGCGCTACATCCACCCGTCGGTGGTCTACTCCGGCACCAAGCACGCCGCCAGCGCCATGGCCGAGTCGCTGCGACGCGAGGTCGGCGCGGAGGGCATCCGGGTCACGTGCATCGAGCCCGGCGCCGTCAGGACCGAGTTCACGTCGCACATGCGCGCCGACGTCCGCGAAGCGGTCGAGCGGAGGCTCGGGGACATGGAACAGCTCGAGAGCGACGACGTGGCCGCGGCCATCCTCTACGCCGTGAGGCAGCCGCGCCGGGTGAACGTCAACATCCTCACGCTCTACCCGACGCAGCAGGCCTGAGGGCGGCCGCCGCCCCCGGCTTCCTCAGTCCGCGAGCACGATGTACTTCACATCATCCTCCGACATGTGCTTCAGCCAGGCGATCAGCTCCGGCATCGCCGATGCCGGCTGCACTCCCTTGGCGCCGCGCAGCGTGCGGGTGACGCGCAGCTCGCGCCCCACCTGCGAGTACTCCGCCGTGTAGCTGCCGAACACGCTCGTGGCGGTCACGCTCCGCGGGAGGCGGGCGGTCCACCCCTCCGGGAGCATCACGCGCAGCTCCTCCACATCCTCGTGCAGCC
>CAMLEQ010000049.1 GCA_946479015.1 uncultured Gemmatimonadota bacterium
CAGCGCCCCCACGTGGCAGGAGTCCCGTACCGTGCGCGGCCCGCGCGCGGCGAGCCCGCGGCTCGACGCCACGCGCGTGCAGCTCGGGCCGGCGCGCCGCCTGCGCGTGGCGCGCGCCGCATCGCCGGCGCGCACGGTGGAGCTCGAGGGGGAGGCGGTGTTCGACGTGGTGCACGATGCCGCGCACCCCTTCCGCGTGGTGGCGAAGGACGGCGTGCTGGAGGACATCGGCACCACGTTCGACGTGCGCGCCTACCCGGGCGACGCCCACACGCTGGTGGCCGTGGCCGCCGGCGCGGTGGCGGTGCGCAGCAGGGTGGACACGAGCCGCCGCGCGGCGACGCTCGGTCCCAGCGATCTCGCGCGCGTCGAGAGCGATGGCAGCGTGTCCGTGGAGCACGGCGTGGACGCCTCGCTCTTCCTCTCGTGGACCGAGGGGCGACTCGCGTTCCGGCACGCCACGCTGCGCGAGGTGGTGGAGCAGCTCGAGCGGTGGTACGACGTGGACATCGAGCTCGCCGACTCGAGTCTCGCCCGGCGGCGGCTCACGGCGATCGTCGCCGCGCCGTCGCTCGATGATGCGCTCTCCGCGGTCACCTTCCCGATGGGACTCCAGTACACGCGGCACGAGCGGGTGGTGCGCATCTCCGCCCGCCCATGATCACACGTCCAGCATCCGGCGCATCCCTCCACCGACTCCCGAACATCGGAACCCGATGAACACCGTCTTCCGGACGGCGGCGGCTCTCCTGTGCGCGCTCGCGGCGCCCGCGCTGAAGGCGCAGGGCACGGGGGGCGACTCCTCTCCGCAGGCGGCCGCCGCCCCCGCCCCGTCCACCTTCGCGCCGCTCTCGGAGGCGCGCAGCGGACGCCGCGCCATGCCGGGCAATCTCCGTCGTCCCGTCACGCTCGACCGGGACAGCATCCCGCTCCAGCAGGCGCTGCTCGAGATCGCGTCGCAGGTGGATGCGGGGCTCTCGTACGACGACGCGCTGGCGGCGGAGCACCGCGTGGTGAGCGTGCACGTGAAGCGGCGGCCGGCGGCGGATGTGCTCGAGCAGTTGCTCCGCGGCACGGGGTGGATGATCTACGTCTCCCCCGCCGGGCAGGTGGCGGTGGTGCGGCGGCCGGCGCGGCGCGCGGACGCGCGCGGAGTCATCAACGGATCGGTCGTCGATTCCGTCACCTCGCGCCCGCTCGCGGGCGCGGTGGTGACGGTGCCGGGGGACAGCGCGGACATCGCGGAGCGGGACACGACGTCGCGGGGGATGCGCGCCGACGGGCTGCGGTCGAGCGCCGTGACGGACGACAGCGGGCGGTACTACCTCGTCACGCGACCGGGGCTGCGCACGGTGACGGTGCGGATGCTCGGCTACTCCCCTCAGTCGCGCGTCGTGGTCGTGGTGGACCAACAGGCGACGCACGCGAACTTCGCGCTCCGGATGGGGATGAGCCGTCTCCAGGAGGTGGTGACGACGGCCACCGGGCCGCGGCGGCGCCTGGAGCTCGGCAACGACATCGTGATGATCAACGCCGACTCGATCGTCGCCACGCAGCCCGTGCCGAACGTGACGGCGCTCCTGGAAGGGCGGGTGCCGGGGCTCCAGGTGCAGCACACGAGCGGCGCGCCGGGGGATCCGAGCCGGCTCCGCCTGCGCGGCGCCGGCAGTCTCACCCGCTCGAACGACCCGATCGTGATCGTGGATGGCGTGCGCGTGTACGCCGCGCAGTCCGACGCGCGCAGCGTCAACCTCGCGTCGCCGTTCGATCCCGCGGGCGCCGCGGCGGGGAACCCCGGCAGCTTCGGCGCGCCCACGCCGTCACCGCTCGACCAGATCGACGTCAACACGATCGAGAAGATCGAGGTGCTCAAGGGGCCGTCGGCGGCCACGCTCTACGGCGCCGACGCCGCGAACGGGGTGATCGTGATCACCACCAAACACGGCGGCGCCGGGCCGCCGCGCTGGTCGGTGAGCGCCGAGCGCGGGATGAGCTACATGCCGGGGCGGTACCCCGAGGGATGGTTCCGGTGGGGGCACAACACCTCCGATGACGCGCCGCGCTGGTGCCCGACCACGGACCTCGGATGCGTCGCCGACAGCGTGGTGCGCTTCCAGCCGCTCAACGATCCCGAGCTCACGCCGCTGGGGCACGGCAGCCGCACCGCGCTCACGTTCGGGGTGAACGGCGGCTCGGATGCGCTCCAGTACGCGCTCACCGGGAGCGCTTCGGAAGATGTGGGGCTGCTCCACCTCCCCGGCTTCGCGGCGCGGCAGTTCCAGACGGCGCAGGGGATCACGCCGCCGTCCTGGATGCAGCGGCCGCACGACTACAAGACCTTCAGCGGAACGAGCCGCATGACGATGCGGCTGGGGCGCGCGGCGGATGTGGCGCTCACCACGATGTTCAGCCGCGACGAGCAGCAGCGCACCTCGCTCGAGAATCAGCTCGGGGAGCTGATGTACACGTACGTGGATCCGGCGACGGGGAGCTACGAGACCGCCCAGTCGGGGGGATACTGGCCAGCGGACCGGCTCCTGAGCGACTTCTACCAGCGCTCCACCGACGTCGCCACCACGTTTCGCAACGTGCTGAACGTCGGCTGGCGCCCCCTCACCTGGCTCTCCGGCAGCGCCGATGCCGGCTTCGATCTGGTCAGCCGCGATGACGAGGTGCTCCTGCCGCGCGGCTACTCTCCCGCCCAGGACAGCGTGGGGATGTTCAACCGCGGGAGCGGAAGCTCGTTCGTCACCACGGTGAACGTGCGCGGGACGGCGATCGCGCCGCTCCCGTGGAGCGTGAAGCTCCAGACGGCGGTCGGCGCGAACTACACGAGCACGCGAACGAACGACGCGATGTTCTTCGGTACCGACATCCCCGTCGCCGCGGTGTCTCCGGATCAGGCGGCGTTTCGCAGCTCGGGGGAGAGCCGGAGCGAGCTGACGACGTTCGGCTGGTACGTGGAGCCGACGCTCAGCCGCAAGCGGATCTGGCTCTCGACGGGGCTCCGCCTCGACGGCGGCAACACCTTCGGCTCGCACGCGAAGCTCGCCGGCTTCCCGAAGGTGAGCGCGTCGTACCTCGTCTCGGACGAGCCGTTCTTCCCGTTCAAGCGGCTGTTCAACACGCTTCGCCTGCGCGCGGCGTACGGCCACGCCGGCGTGCAGCCAGGCGCGGGGGACCGCCTGCGGCTCTACGGCTCCCCTTTCCCCGCGCCGCTGGACTCGCAGGCGGTGAGCATCATCCAGCTCCAGACGCTCGGCAACACGAACCTGAAGCCCGAGCGCTCGACGGAGCTCGAGGGGGGCTTCGACGCCGATCTCCTCGACGACCGCGTCTCGCTGAGCGTGACCGGCTACCGGAAGACCCGCGAGGACGCGCTCATGCAGTTTCCGCTCCCGCCGTCGGTGTTCGGCGAGGGGGCGACGATCACGCGCAACATCGGCGTCATCCGCAACAGCGGCGCCGAGGCGTCGCTCAGCGCGCAGCTCGTGCGCAGCGCGTCGGTGACGTGGAGCGCGGAGGTGAGCGTGAGCCGCAACCGCAACATGGTCGTCTCGCTCGCGCCGGGGGTGGCGGGGCTGAACGCCGGCACGCCGGGGACGATCGGCTCGCTCTTCCGCCTCCAGGTGGGCTACCCGCTGTTCGGGATCTGGGCGCGCCCCATTCTCGGGTACTCGGACGTGAACCACGACAAGGTGCTCGAGCAGGACGAGGTGCTGGTGGGCGACTCGCTCGCCTACATGGGCGCGCCGACTCCCGACTACCAGGCGAGCTTCGGCACGGGCGTGAGCCTCTTCCGCGGCGCGGTGCGCGTGGACGCCGCCTTCCAGTACGAGCACGGGATGACGCAGATCGATGCGGTGGAGGTGGGACGCACGAGCGCCTCGCGCGCGCTCAACGATCCGACGGTGCCGTGGAGCGAGCTTGCGGGCGTGCTCGCGCTCTCCTACGACCTGGCGGGAGGGCTGATGGGGCCGGGCGCGACGCCGTACGGCGTGATCCAGAACGTGTCGCTGCTGCGGTTCAACAGCCTGTCGGTGGCGTACAACGCGCCCCCCGCGGTGGCGCGGCGCCTCGGCGCGAGCGCGCTCACGCTCGCGCTCCAGGGGATGAACCTCGGGCTCTTCTCGAGCTACCGCGGCAAGGACCCGAACGTGAACGCCTACCCGAACGGCAACACCGTGCTCGATGCCGGCCAGTTGCCAGCCCCGCGCACGTGGCAGCTCCGCGTGAGCCTCCAGTACTGACGCGCCCCCGCCGACATGTCTCGAATCCCACTCGTGTTGATGCTCGCCGCCGCGGTGGCGGCGTGCTCCCCCGATAAGATCGTCGGTTCCGGCGAGCTGCCGAACGGCGTCAACGACCCTGGCGCGACGAAGACGCCGCAGGGCGCGCTGGCCGCGTACCGCGGCGCCCTCGTGGACCTGGGCTCGGCGTTCGGCGGCTACACGCTCCCCGTGGCCGCGAACGGCTCGTTCATCGCCACCACCGCGCTGCTCTCCGACGAGATGCAGGCCGGAGACGTCGGCGCGCCGATCGGCACGAGCTCCGCCACGGGACAGGTGGACGCACGCGTGCTGCCCGAGTACGTCGATCCCGCCACCGAGCCACCGCTCCCGTACCGGGCCACCTACTCCGCGCTCCAGGTGGTGCGCGGCCAGGCGCGACAGGCGCTGGGGCTGCTCGCCGACTACGGGCCCGACGGCTCCACGGCACTCCGCGGGCACCTCTACGCCACGCTGGGCTACAGCGAGGTGATGCTGGCCGAGTTGTTCTGCTCGGGGATCCCGCTCACCACGGTGGACTACGACGGGAACTACACCCTCCGTCCCGGCTCGAGCACCGACGAGGTGCTGGACGACGCGGTCGCGCTCTTCGACTCGGCGCTCGCGCTCTCCGCGGACAGCGAGCGCTTCGTGAATCTCGCGCGCGTGGGAAGAGGGCGCGCCCTGCTCGACCTGGGCCGCTTCGCCGATGCCGCGCAGGCGGTGGCCGAGGTGCCCGACGGGTTCAGCTACGCGGTGAGCTACTTCGGCGCCGATCAGTACCCGTCCTCGAACTTCGAGAACTTCGCGTACGTGCCGCCGGGACTCGGCTGGTCCACGACGACGGCGGACCGCGAGGGGGGGAACGGGCTGGATTACATGACGAGCGACGATCCGCGCACGGCGTCGGAGGCTATCGGGACGAACCTTTACGGGTCGACGCTCTACCACCCGGACAAGTACGCCGGCGACGGCTCCAGCCCGATCGTGCTCGCCGACTGGGTGGAGGCGCGGCTCATCGAGGCCGAGGCCGCGCTCCAGGCGGGGGATGTCACCACGTGGCTGGCGAAGCTCAACCACCTCCGCGAGACGGCGATCGTGCCGGCGCTCGCGGACACGACCGATCCGGGGACGGCCGACGCGCGGGTGGATCTCACCTTCCGCGAGCGCGCCTTCTGGCTCTTCCTCACCGGGCACCGCCAAGGAGATCTGCGCCGACTCGTCAGGCAATACGGACGGCAGCCGGGCGCGGTCTATCCCACGGGTCCCTACCAGGGGGTGACCGGCGCCTACGGCACCGACGTCACCGCGCCGATCCCGGCGTCCGAGCGCGCGTTCAACCCCGAGTTCACCGGCTGCAAGAGCCGAGGCGCCTGATGAGAGCTTCGATCATCGATGCGAGACCGCTGGTGGCCATCGCGCTCGCCGGCGTGATGGCGGGGTGCAGCAGCGACGGCCTGGCGACGCAGCCGAGCGCGGACACGAGCCGGTTGTACTGGTCGCTGGCGCTCGATCACCACGCGGTGACGCTCGCGACCACGGCGCCGTACGACACCGTCCGGCTCACGGCGACGCCGCTGAATCCGTCCGGCGAGGCCATCGATGGGCTCGGCCCGGTCACTTACACGTCCACCGACCTGGAGCACGCGCGCGTGAGCGAGGACGGGGTGGTGCAGGCGCTCGCGGAAGGGACCAACATCGCCGTCGTGGCCACGCTGCAGGCGGGGAACGCGACGCACGTGGACACCGCGTGGGTGAGCGTCACGTCGGCCGC
The DNA here is from genome assembly GCA_946479015.1 of uncultured Gemmatimonadota bacterium. The sequence goes on from CAMLEQ010000049.1 coordinate 6,043, forward strand.
CGATCCCCGGCCGCTCGACAGTCTCTCGATCCACCCCGTGCCGCCGGACAGCGCGAAGACCGCCGTCGGCTTCGGCGGGGACAAGCAGCTCACGGTGACCGCGCTCGACGTGGACCGGAATGCGATGGCGGGGCTGCTGGTGGACTTTCGCTCGTCGGATCCGACCATCGCGACCGTTGACCGGCAATCGGGAGTCGTCACGGGGAAGCGCCCCGGCCAGGTCACGATCGTGGCGAGTGCCACGGCGTACGGCGCCACGCGCGCGGACACGCTCCCCTTCACGATCGGACTGCCGATCTTCTACAACGTGCTCGTGGAGCGCGCGACCGCCCCGGGCGCCGCGACGACCACGATCTTCTCGCCGGGCAGCGTCACGGTGGGAACGGGCGCGACGATCATGTGGATCTGGCAGCCGGACATCCCATCGACCGATCTGACGTTCGACGACCCGACCAACGTCGCGGCGTCGGATGGCGTCGGCCCGCTGCACTTCGGCGCCTCGGGGGCGGGGGACATTCCCGCGCCCACCGAGTGCACGACCACGGTGAACCCGTTCACCGCGCTCTTCGCCTGCCACAACGCGCGCACCTTTCCCGTGCCCGGAGTCTACCCGTACCGCAGCACGCTCACGGGCGCGACGGGGCGGATCACGGTGGTCGACGAGAGCGCCGCCTCACGGCGCCTGACGAGCGCGCTTCCTCGCCACGACTGACGTTCCGCATGTCATTCTCTCGTCGTGAATTCATGAAGGTGGGCGCGACGGCGGCGGCCGCCGTCGTGCTCCCGCGCTCACTGGCGCTGCCGCGTCCGGTCACGCTCGGGCGGCGGCCGGAGCCGATGCCGCCCATCGACGACCCGCGGCTGAAGGAGCTCGTGGCGCGGGGGCTCGACGCGGCGCGCGGCGCCGGGGCCGCCTACGCCGACGTGCGCCTCACCCACGCGCGGAAGCGGGACTTCCGCGGCGGGCCGGTGGTGAGCGAGGTGGAGGAGATGGTCGTGGGGGTGCGCGCGCTCGTGGATGGCTACTGGGGGTTCGCGAGCGGGCCGGTCTGGAGCCCCGACGAGATGGCGCGACTCGGACGCGAGGCCACGGCACAGGCCCGGACCAACGCGCTCGGGAAGCGCCGCGTCGTGGAGCTGGCGTCGGTGTCGGTGGTCCCGGAGGGGCACTGGGTGATGCCGGTGAAGATCGATCCCTTCGACGTGCCTCCGACGGAAGTGATGGATCACCTGCAAGGGCTGTCGCTTCACGCCGAGCGCACGCCGGGGGTGACGGTCGTCGCCAACGACTGCTCGTTCACGGTGCAGGAGAAGGCGTTCGGCTCCACGGACGGGAGCTACTGCGCGCAGCGCACGTATCTCACGTCCGGGGAGTTCGCGATCAAGGTGACCGATGGCGACCGGCAGGGGGCGGGCACGCTGGACTGCCTGACGCCCGCGGGACTCGGGTGGGAGCTGTTCCGCGACCAGCCGCTCCGCGAGCGGATCGCGCAACTGATCGCCGACATCAGGGCCGACATGAAGCTCCCGGTGAAGCCGGTGGATGTGGGGCGCTACGACGCGGTGTTCGATGCGCCGACGATGGCGACTCTCGTGGCCGAGACGATCGGGCGAGCGACGGAGCTCGACCGCGCGCTCGGTTACGAGGCGAACGCGGGGGGGACGAGCTACCTCGACGATCCCCTCGCGATGCTCGGGAGCTACCACGCCGGCTCGCCAAGCCTCACGGTGAACGCCGACCGCTCGATGCCTGGCGGAGCGGCCACGGTGAAGTGGGATGACGAGGGCGTCGCGCCCGATGACTTCGCGCTCGTGAAGGATGGGGTGCTCGTCGACTTCCAGACCACGCGCGAGAGCGCGGGGTGGCTGAAGGACTACTACACGAAAGCGGGGCGCCCTGTCCGCTCGCACGGGTGCGCGAGCGCGCCGTCGGCGGTGGAGGCGCCGCTCCAGCGCGCGCCGAACCTGACAATGACCTCGGGGCGGGAGCGCCTCGACTTCGACGGCCTGGTGGCCGGCCTCGCCAGCGGGATCGCCGTGAAGGGGGCGGCCATTACGATGGACTTTCAGCATCTGAACGGCATGGGGCTGGGGCGCGTGTACGAGGTCAGGAAGGGGAAGCGCGTGGCGATCATCGCTGGCGCGGGGCTCCTCTTTCGCGCACCGGAGCTGTGGAAGGGATTGTTCGCGGTCGGCGGGAGCTCGAGTCTCCAGCGGTACGGGCTGACGTCGCGCAAGGGAGAGCCGGCGCAGGCGCACGTGTCGAGCGTGACGGCGCCCCCGGCGGCGTTCAGGCAGATCACCGTCGTCGATCCGCTGAGGAAGGCATGAGCGGCGCACGACGGGATGGCGCGCCACGGCGGCTGGCCGCCTGGGATGATCGCGACCGGATCCTCTCGCAGGCGGAATGCGCGGCGATCGTGGAGCGCATCGAGCGCTTCACGCGGGGCGGCGGCGACACCGAGACGCGCGTGCAGAGCTGGTGGGCGGGGGAGCTGCGCTGGGCGCGGAACCGCGTGAGCCTGGCCGGCGACCGGCGGGACATCGTCGTCCAGGTGATGCGCACGATCCGAGGCGCGCAAGGGATGGCGGCGACCAACCAGCTCGATGACGTGTCGCTCGAGGCGACGGTCCGCGCGGCCGAACGCGCGGCCCACCTCGGGAGCACCGATTCGCGGGACTTCGATGAGCCGCGACCGCCCTTCACGTACGCGAAGACGGCCATCTGGAGCGACGTCACGTACGGCCGCACCGCGCCCGAGCGCGGAGCGGCGGCGCGCGCGCTCATCGATCCGGCGGAAGCGGCGGGGATGCTCTCGGCCGGCTATCTCGCCGTGCGCGCCGAGACGACGTCGCACTTCCCGGCCGCGGCGCCGCCGGTCTACGCGGCGAGCACGCATGCGCAGTGCTCGATGACCGTGCGCGATCCGCGCGGCACGGGCTCCGGCTGGGCGGGCGCGAGCTCGTACGACATCGCGGCGATCGATGCGCCGGCGCTCGCCGCGCGCGCGCTCGAGAAGTGCCTCGCATCGCGCAACCCGGTGTCGCTCGAGCCGGGGCGCTACACCGTGATCCTCGAGCCGCAGGCCGTGCACGACCTGGTGAGCCTGATCACGCAGCGCGCGGCGCTCCATCGGCCATTCGCCGAGCAGGGGATCGGGCCGTTCGTGGCGGGCTACGACGACGCGCTCGCGCTCTTTCGCACGAAGCTCGGCACCCGCGTCGTCGACGAGCGGATCACCATCAGCCACGATCCGTCGGATCCACTGCTCGGCGTCGTCCCCTTCAACGAGCTGGACGAGCCGTACCGGCCGGTGACGTGGATCGACCACGGCGTGCTCGCGACGCTGTCCGATTACCGGGAGCACGCGCTGCGCACACGGAACGAGCCGTTCGGGAACCTCAACAGCCGGAGCTACCGGATGAGCGGCGGCGAGACATCGGTGGAGGAGATGATCCAGTCCACCAGGCGCGGGCTGCTCGTGACGCGCTTCTCCGACATCATGCTCCTCGACGAGAGCACCGTGCTGGCGACCGGTCTCACGCGCGACGGCCTGTGGCTGGTCGAGAACGGGAAGATCAGCAAGGCGGTCAAGAACCTTCGCTTCACCGAATCCCCGCTGTTCGTCCTGAACAGCATCGAGCAGCTCGGCGTGCCGGTGCCGGTGTTCAGCCCGGACGCGCCGGCGATCGTGCCGCCGCTGAAGGCGCGCGATTTCAGCTTCACGAGCGTGATCGACGCCGTATGAGCGCGACCAATCGAATTGCGAGAACGGATGGCCGCCGGCGCCGCCGCCGGCTGGTGATCGCGCTGCTCTCCCTCGCGCTCGGCGCGTTCGGCACGCTCGTCGCGCGCCCGGCCGGCGCGCAGACGAGCTTTCCCTGGCCCAGCGACACGGGGGACATCGAGCGCTACACCACCCCCGAGGACTGCCTCGCCGCGGTGCAGCGGGTGGAGGAACACGTCGAGGGCTGGGACACGGTGTGGGCGGACACCCTGGCGCTGACGCCGAGTCGGGCCGAGGCACCGCCGCCGGCGGCGGTCACGGAGACGGCGCGGCGGTGCGGCGCCCGGTTCGATGCGGCGACGGTTCAGGCGACGGAGTTCACGATCCTTCAGCCACTGTATCTGTTCGCGGGGCGCGACGCGGACGTGGCGACGCTGCTCCATCGGCGGCTGAAGGGGATCGCGCCCGGGGCACTCCGTGAGCGGGCGGCGGTGCTCGACTCCGCGGTGTCGGGTTACGTGTTCACCTCCACCGGGCACCCGTGGTTCCGGCCGCACCCCGCGCGGCTCGCCGTGGCGGAATCGCTGCTGGTGGAGGCCAACGCGCTCCCCGACTCCGTGCACTCCATCCAGGACCGCATCGAGTCGGTGTTCCGGTTCCTCACCGCCGCCGAGCGCGTGGAGGACACCGCGAGAGTGCGGCGCGTGGTCGAGTGGTACGTGGCCAAGGTGGCGAGAGACAGCGCGGCCGACGGCGAGCTCGCACCCTTCCGGTCGTGGGCCGCCCTGGCCGCGTACAGGGCGCTGGTCATGGTGCGGGAGCGCGAGCTGCTCGACAGCCTCCGCCACGGCACCCGCGGCTTCGTCGCGCTCAAGCGTGCGATGTGGGCGCAGGCGAGCGGCGAGCGCCCCGACGCGTTGACCATCCCGATCGGCCGCTCCGCGCCGCCCGTGGAGGGCACCTTCTGGTTCGGCCGGACGGATGCGAGCACGCCGCGGCCGACCAGGGGGAAGGTGGCACTCGTGGCGTTCCTCGATTACGAGTGCCGGAGCATGAGCAACGGCAAGTGCTGGCCGACCTACGCCGCGCTGCACCGCCTCGCGCAGCGCTTTCCGGCGCTCGAGGTCACCATCGTCGCGCGAACGCACGGGTACTTCTCGGAGATGGCGCCGCCGACGCCCGAGCAGGAGGCCGCGGCGCTGCGTGATTGGTGGCAGGGCTTCCATCACCTGCCCGGCGCGCTCGCCGTGACCACCACGCAGTTCTGGCGGCTCGGCGAGCCCGATCGGCGGCGCATCGATCGCCCCACCCCCAACGAGACGCACTACTCGTTCGGGCGGAGCTGGGAGATCAAGCCCGGGATGACGTTCCTCGTCGATCGCGATGGCACCATCGTGGATGCCGTGGAGCTCGGGGTGCCGGAGACGGAGCTCCAGTTCGACAGGGAGGTGGAGGTGTTGATGGAGGAGGCGCAGGGCGGGACGGGTACTTCGCGAAGCTGATCTTCACGGAAGGGCGTGCCGATGCTCGCGGCTCAGTCCCAGTGCGGCAGCAGGTGCTCGATCAGCGCGCCGAACCGGTCGCCGATTCCGGCCGTGAGCGATTCGGGGGGCGGCTGCCGGAGCACGTGGAGCGTGCCGCGCTTCTCCAGCACGTCGGTGTGCGTCTTGCCATCCTCGTCGCGACGAAAGCGGAGCGTGGCCGTCGCGCCGCCCAGCCGAAGCCCGCGCACGATCACCTCCGGCATCCATGCCGGGAGCACGGGGTCGATCACGAGTAGATCGAGCGCCGCGACGGGCTGCAAGCCGAGCAGCGTCTGCATGAGGAGCACCACGCCGCTCTGGTTCCACGCCTGCGGCGCATTGGCCTGGGGGTAGGTGCCGGGGGACGCATTCTTCCACCGGGGCCACCCGCCGACGCACTCCGGCGCGCGCTCGTGCTCGTACAACCGCGCGAGGTCGAAGAGTCCGTCGGCGAGGTCGAGCGCCCGCTGGTCGAAGCCGAAGCGCCGGAGCCCGAAGACGATCGTCGCGTTCTCCACGGGCCACACCGAGCCGAGGTGATACTTGACCGGGTTGTACGCGGGGTGCTCGGTCGAGAGCGTCCGGATCCCCCATCCGCTGAACAGGTCCGGCGCGAACAAGCGGCCGACGAGTGGCGGAACGTGCTCCCTGCTCACGATGCCGGCCGCCAGGCACTGACCGGCGTTCGATGTGATGCTCCGGACCTGGCGCTTCTCGGGGTCGAGCGCCAGCGCGATGCAGCGTTCCTCGGGGATCCACCAATCGCGGTTGAAGCGTGCCTTCAGCTCGCGCGCGCTTCGCCAGAGCGCCTTCGCTTCCTCGTGCTCGCCCAGCACCCAGCTCAGCACGGCCCACATCTGCTGCGCCGCGTACCAGTAGCCCTGGAGCTCGCAGGTGGCGATCGGGTCGGGGACGATGCGGCCGTCCTCGTAGACGATCCCGTTCCCGCTGTCCTTCCATCCCTGGTTCTTGGCGCCATCCGGGGAGCGGGTGTGGTACTCGAGGTAGCCGTCGCCATCGGCGTCGCCGTAGCGGCGCGCCCACTCGAGCACGCGGAGCACGGTGTCGCGATGCCTGACGATGCGCGACTTCTCCCCCGTCCACGCGTAGAGCTGGGCGATCGCGATCACGTAGGCCAACGGGCTCGCGAAGTCGCCGTAATAGCGCGCGAACGGATTCCTCCGCGAGCGGGCGAGCGGGCCCTGGCGCACCGAATGAATGATCCGTCCCGGCTGCTCGTCCCGCCAATCGTCCTCGGTGTTTCCCTGGAGCCGGCCGAGCCGGGTGAGTACCTGGTCGAGCGCATCGCCGCGATCGATCATCGCCGCCTGCCACGTGGTGGTCACGGAGTCACGGCCGAAGAGCGCCGGATAGAGGGGCATCCCCGCCTGCATCGCGAGCCATTCGTCCGAATCGCCCTCGAGCAGCGGGAACGAGGCGAGGTCGCCGACGGCACGCTGGATGATGCGCTCGGCGATCCGGTCTGGCGGAACCTCCACGCGCGCCAGCCGCTCACGCCACGCGTGGAGCGCCTGCTCGCGCCGCTCGATCTCCGCGTCCTCGGGCTGCGGCTCCCAGTCGAGCGCGCGGATCCGAAGCGTCAGTTCGGCGTTCTCTCGCGCGGCGAGCACGAGACGCGTCGCGATCCTGTCGGCGGTCGCGGACCAATCCCCCGGCCCCGCGGCGGTGAGGTCGGTGCGGTAGGGTGACGCGGCATCCGCGTGGGCGTACTGGACGTGACACCCGCCGTGCGCGGCGTCGATCGACGTGCGGAGCGGCACGTCGTGAGGGGGCGCGCCGCCGCTCGCTTCGAGGAGGTCCGCGAAGTCCGCGTCGATCATCCACGACACCGTGAGCTCCACGGGCGCGAGCGAGTCGTTGGCGACGCGCACCGAGACGTCGAGCGAAGCGAACCGGACGCGGTAGTCGAGCCGCAGCGTGAGCGACCGGCTCCGGATGCCGCGCGTGTCCGTCGGCAGGTCGCCCATGGATGCCCCGCTCCCGCCGCCGCCGTACGCCACGACTTCCGGATACACGAAGGTGGCGCCGAGTGCGTCGGGCGCCGTGGCCACACTGTCGCAGAGCCATGGCGGCTCGCCGTTCACCTCGAGGCGAAGCGTGCGGAGATAACGCGTCTCGCGAAAGAAGAAGCCGGAGAGGGGATGGCGCTCCGAGCAGTCGCCGCGAGCGTCGACGATGAGTGACGATGGGCCGTGCCAGGCCCAGAGGAGATCGGGGCGGATGCGGATGGGCGACATGGAGACTGGGCGTGCCCGCAGACGACGCGCCGGCTGCTCGCGAGAGATCTTCTCCGAGCGCTCGCAATTTCCGCTCCCAGCCCGGCGAGCACCGCCCACCGGCCTCGCGCGTGCGAGCCGCTCGAGCGCGCCCCGGCGCGCCGAGCGCCGACGGCGCGCGCGGC
>CAMLEQ010000050.1 GCA_946479015.1 uncultured Gemmatimonadota bacterium
GTGGACGCGCCGGTGAACCAGTAGATCACCGCGCCGCCGGTCACGAGGCCGAGCAGGAAGGGCGGGTGCAGCAGGGAGAGCTTGTCCAGGTTCTGGGTGAGTCCCTGCGTGAGCGCGACGATGATGGAGAAGATCATCGTCGTGGGGGCCACGACGGCGGTCCCGATGAGCACCGGCTTCGCCGTCGCCTTGAAGGTGTTCCCCGCCCCGTCGTTCTCCTCCAGCAGGTGCTTCGCCGTCTCGAAGTCGGGCTCGAAGCCATAGTCCTGCTTCAGCGTGCCGGCGATCCCCGGCACCTGCTCGATCAGCGACAGCTCGTACACCGACTGCGCGTTGTCAGTCACCGGCCCGTACGAGTCCACGGCGATCGTGACCGGCCCCATGCCGAGGAAGCCGAACGCCACGAGGCCGAAGGCGAACACCGCCGGGGCCACCATGTACGCGTCCATCCCCGTCGGCCCGCCAGCGCCCGTCCCCGCCACCCAGGCGCCGATGGCCATGAGCCCCATGATCACCATGCCGAGCCAGAAGGCGCTGAAGTCCCCCGCCACCAGCCCGGAGAGGATGTTCAGCGACGCCCCGCCCTCGCGCGAGGAGATCACCACCTCCTTGGTGTGCGTCGCGTCCACGGACGTGAAGACCTTCACCAGCTCCGGAATCAGCGCGCCGGCGAGCGTGCCGCAGGTCATCACGCTCGCGATCTTCCACCAGAGCGTCCCGTCGCCGAGCCCCGGCAGCAGGATCCAGGAGACGACGTACGTGAGGGCGATCGACACGATCGACGTGAGCCAGACGAGCGACGTGAGCGGCGACTCGAAGTTCATCTTGGCCGCGTTCCCGTATCGAGCCTTCGCCACCGCCTCGTTGATCAGGTACGACGCCGCGCTCGCGATGATCATCACGATGCGCATCACGAAGATCCAGACGAGGAGCTGCACCTGCACCGCGGGCTCGCGCACGGCCAGCACGATGAAGGTGATCAGCGCCACCCCCGTCACGCCGTACGTCTCGAAGCCGTCGGCGCTCGGCCCCACGGAGTCGCCCGCGTTGTCCCCCGTGCAGTCGGCGATCACGCCCGGGTTGCGCGCGTCATCCTCCTTGATGTTGAAGACGATCTTCATGAGATCGGAGCCGATGTCGGCGATCTTCGTGAAGATGCCCCCCGCGATGCGGAGCGCCGCCGCGCCCAGCGACTCGCCAATGGCGAAGCCGATGAAGCAGGGGCCCGCGTAGTCACCGGGGATGAAGAGGAGGATGGAGAGCATCATCACCAGCTCCACGCTGATGAGGAGCATGCCGATGCTCATCCCCGCCCGCAGCGGGATGGCGTAGCAGGGGTAGGGCTTGCCCCGCAGGCTCGCGAACGCGGTCCGCGAGTTGGCGAAGGTGTTCACCCGGATCCCGAACCACGCCACGCCGTAGCTGCCGGCGATGCCGAGGAGGGAGAAGAGGAGGATGATCACCACCTTCATCGCGGCGAGGTGGAGCAGCAGCCCGAAGTACAGGAGGATCACCAGCCCGATGAACACCTCGAGCAGCAGGATGAACTTCCCCTGCGTGATCAGGTACGTCTTGCAGGTCTCGTAGATCAGCTCCGAGATCTCCCGCATCGCCTCGTGGACGGGAAGCCGCTTGAGCGAGGAGTAGATCACCAGCCCGAAGAGCATGCCCAGGGCGCAGACGGCGAGTCCGGCGAGCAGGAGCGTGTGCCCTGGGATGCCGTGAAATCGCACCTGCGTGAGATCGGGGATCCGGAGGTTTGCCTCGCCGCCGGCGGCGGCCTCCTGCACCGGCGCCGCGTGCGCGGCGGGCGTGGCGGAGGCGCCGGCGGTGTCCTGCGCGGCGAGCCGCGCGGCCGCGACGGGGCCCGCGACCATCGCGACGAGCATCGCGGCGAGCAGCGGGCGAACACGACGGAACAGTGCGTCCAACATTACGTCCTTCCGAGTCATCGTGGGTGATCTCCTGGGAGTGACGGGCATGCGGAGCGACGTGACCTCCGTCCGCGCCGCGGCGGCTCGGCCACCGGGCGGGGTCGTCGGGCGGAGCGCGTGCGGCGCGCCTCGGCGGGCGCGCGATCTACGACCCTTCCACCTTGCGCCAGAGCAGGAACACCGGGATCCCGACGAGGACCAGCACGAGTCCCGAGAGCGCCTGCACGCGCGTCTTGTCGGCGATGAGCAGGATCACGGCGACGCTCGCCGCGAGCAGGATGTAGAGCCCGGGGAGCACCGGATAGCCGACGGCGCGATACGGACGCTCCGCGTCCGGGCGCCTCGCGCGCAGAATGAACAGCCCGATCGTCGTCAGCACGTAGAAGACGAGGGCGGCGAAGATCACGTAGTCGAGCAACTGTCCGTACGTGCCGGTGAGACAGAGCAGCGTCGTCCACACCGACTGGATCACCAGCCCGGCGGCGGGCACGCGCCGCTGGTTCAGCGTGCCCACGCGCCGGAAGAAGAGGCCGTCGCGGGCCATGGCGTAGTAGACGCGCGCGCCGGCGAGGATCAACCCGTTCATGCACCCGAAGGTGCTGACGAGGATCGCGATCGCCATCACCGCACGCCCGCTCGCGCCGAAGATCACCTCGGCCGCCGCCGTCCCCACGCGGTCCTGCGTGGCGTGCTCGATCCCACGCGCGAGCACGGTGGCGCCATCCGCCGCGCCGTGCAGCGGCAGCACGGTGAGGTAGGAGACGTTCGCCAGCACGTACAGCAGCGTCACGAGCCCGGTCCCGAGCGCCAGGGCGAGGGGGAGATTCCGCTTCGGGTGGTGCACCTCGGCGGCCGCGAACGTCACGTTGTTCCAGGCGTCGCTGGAGAACAGCGAGCCCACCAGGGCGGCGCCGAAGGCGAGCACGAACGCACCGGTCACATCGGTGCGCCCCACGAAGTGCCCCGCGCCGAAGTTCGAGGCGATCGCCGTGGCGTTGCGCCCGATGGTGAGCCCCAGCACGATCAGGAGCGCGAGCGCCCCCGTCTTCGCGAGCGTGAACGAGGTCTGCACGAACTTCCCCTCGCGCACGCCGCGCAGGTTGATCCACGTGAGCAGCCACACGCTCACGAGCGCGATGAGCCGCTGCGGGCTGAGACCCAGGTCGATCGGGCCACCCGGGGTGGCGACGGTGAGATGCGGGAACCACTGATACAGATCCGGCGTGACCGCAGGCCACAATACGCCGAGGAACCGCCCGAACGCCACTGCCACGGCGGCGATCGTCCCCGTCTGGATCACGACGAAAAGGGTCCACCCATAGAGAAAGCCCATGAGTGGACCCATCGATTCGCGAAGGAAGACGTACTGTCCGCCGGCCCGGGGATACATCGCCGCCAGCTCGCCGTACGCGAGCGCGCCGAGCAAGGTGATCACTCCCGTGAGCACCCACACCGCGAGCAGCCAGAAAGGGGACCCGACGGCGCGCGCGATGTCGGCCGAGACGATGAAGATGCCGGAGCCGATCATCGAGCCGGCCACGAGCATCGTGGCGTCGGTGAGCGTGAGCGCCTTGACGAATTCGGTGTGCGGCTCGGTGCCGGTGCGCTCGGCGACCGCTGTGGTCATGGAGTCCCTCTGCGGACGGGGGGCTCGCCTCCGGCGGTAGGAGTGGCCGGGGCCGGGAGACGACGATGATTCCAGGACGCGTGAAGAGCGCGGAGAAAGTAACGAGCGTCCTGGAGCATGGCTAGATCGGATCGCGCCCGATCTCCGCTCAGAATCGCACGACCACGGGGAAGCGGCCGGCCACGGGCGTCCCGTCGCTGCGTGTGGCGGGGCGGAACCGGACCTCGGCGTAGCGCTCGCGGAGCTCCCGGTCGAAGGAGCGATCGCCGGTGTTCGGCACGTCGAGGCGGAGCACCTTCCCGTGCTCGTCGAGGGTGAAGTAGATCACCAGCGAGTCGCCGGGCACGCGCGGGTGACGTGCCGGAGTGAGCGGGAAGTAATCGGGGACCGGCGGATAGATCGCGCCCTCCCCGCCGCCGGTGCCGGGCCCGCTGGCGTTCCCGCGCCCGGTGCCCACGCCGGCGCCCACGCCGCCGCCGGTGCCGGGGCCGGCGCCGCTGGTGCCGTCATCCCCCGCCCCACCCCCGGTCCCCGGGAGGCGCGACGCCACCTCCTCCGCGGCGGGAGTGGGTGGCGCCGTGACCTTCGGGGTCGGAGCGGGCTGCGCCGGGGTCGGCGGCGGCTTCGGTGTCGGCTGGACCTTCGGCTTCGGCGGCACGGGCTTCGGCGGCGTGACCGGCGGCGGCACCGCCGCGGGCGCGGCCTTCGGGGCGGGCGCCACCTGCACGTAGTGCAGCTGCTCCATCGGCGCGCCGCCCGTCCCGCGGCGTCCGCCCCCCCCGCCCCCGGCCGCGCCAGGGCCGCCGCCCGTGAGCATCACGTCGAGCTTCGGCGCGAAGAGCAGGGGGACCAGCAGGAGCGCGAACAGGAGCACGTGCAGGAGCACGGAGACGGGCACGCCCCAGCGCGGCGGCCGCTCCGTGGGTACTCCCGCGGGGGGCCGGTACGGAGGCCGCTCGGGCGGCCGGTCGTTGGCGTCGTGTGGCGTGATCATCGTGTAGCGGCGTGGCGCGCGCGGCGCGCCTGGTCTCCTCCCCAAAGTAATACGACGGACGAACCGATTGGGTTCGTCCGTCGCATCACTCGCGTGGTGGGCGTGCCGGGCTTACTTGGGCGGTACGCCGATCACCTTGACGCCGGCGCCGCGCGCCACGTCCATCGCGTGGATGACGTCCTGGTACTTCACCTTCGGGTCACCCTTCACGAAGATGATCTTGTCCGGCCGCGGATCGTAGATCTCCTTGAGGCGCGCGGACAGCCGATCCTTCGTCACCGCCTCGCTGTTGATCTTGTACGATCCATCGGGGAGCACCTGGAGCACGATCTGATCCGGCGCCTGCGACGGCGGAACCGCCGGCGGATTCGGATCGGGGACCTGGACGTCGATCGCCTTGCGCGCCATCGGCACCGCCATCATGAAGATGACGAGGAGCACGAGGAGCACGTCGATCATCGGCGTGACGTTGATCTCGTTCGTGAGCCCGCCCGCGCCCCCACCAGCTGACATCGCCATGGTGTTACCTCCTCAGGGCTTGGGTGGATTGGTGCTCTGGTCCGCGGGATTGTCCCCCGCGACCGTGGACTTCGTACCCGCCTGCTGGTCGGTGATCGCTCCCACGACGCGAACGCCGGCGTGGGAGGCCACATCCACCGCGTCCAGCACCTTCGAGTACTCCAGGTTCTTGTCCGCCTTCAGGTAGAGGATCTTGTCGATCGTGCGCGCATCGTAGATCGACTTGAGGGCCTCGGCGAGCGACGCGTTCCGGATGGGCTTCTTGTTCAGGTAGTACTGCCCATCCGCGTCGATCCCGAGCACCACATCCTCGTTCTCCTCGGGGTGCGCCTTCAGGTTCACCCCTTCGGGCGGCTGCGCGTTGAACCCGGCGTTGATGAGCGGTGTCACGATCATGAAGATGATCAGCAGCACGAGCATCACGTCGATGAGCGGCGTGACGTTCGGCTCCGCCTTCACTCCCGATCCACCGCCAGTGGACATCGCCATGGGTCGTCTCCAGCCGTGAGGGCGTTACTGCGAGATCGGGCCGCCGGGCGTGCCGGTGGCGGCGTTGAACTCACGGGTGAAGCGGGACCGACCGAACTCGCCGGCGACGCCCTTGATGAGATAGTCGATCATCTCCTTCGAGGTGTACGTCATCTCGACGGTCAGGTTGTCGATCTTCGTGCTGAAGTAGTTGAACGCCCACACCGCCGGAATGGCCACGATGAGACCGAAGGCCGTCGTGATGAGCGCCTCGGAGATACCGGCCGAGATCGCGCCGAGCCCGCCGGCGCCGGAGACCGCCATCCCCTGGAAGGCGTTCACGATGCCCATGACCGTTCCGAGCAGACCGACGAACGGCGCGGTGGCGCCGACGGTGGCCAGCACCGCGAGGCCGCGCTTCAGCTCGGAGATGATGATCATCATGTTCCGCTCCACCGCGCGCTCGGCCGAGTTGATGTCGGCCACCGTCACGGAGCCATCCTGCAGGAGCGGCTTCACCTCGCCGAGCGCGCCGCCGAGCACGCGGGCGACGTGCGACTTCTTGTACCCCTCGGCGAGCTTGATCGCCTCGTTGAGGTTGTCCTCCTCGAGGAACTGGGAGAACTCGGGCGCGAACTTGCGGGTCTCACCCTGCGCCTTCTTCAGTCTCCACCACTTCTGGATCATGATCGACAGAGAGAAGATCGACATGATCGCCAGAACGAACACGATGCCTCTGGCAAACCATCCCATCGACTGCCAGAGCGCAGTGAGCGACATGTTCATGAACCGTACTCCTCCGAAGTGTGTGGCGACGGGTTACTTGGGAACCTTGAACACGAACGGCATCTGCACGAGCTGCTTCACCTTGTGCCCGCCCACCTCGGCGGCGTAGAAGCGCATCTGCGGAAGCACGTTCTTGACGGACGACGTGAACAGCTCGTTGCTCGACTTGAGCACCTTGAAGGTGTTCATCTCGGCACGGCCCGACGTGTCCACCACGAACTGCGCGAGCACCTCCCCCTCCACGTGCGAGCTCTCGAGCATCGACGGGTAGCGGGGCGCCGGGTTGTTCTCGCGCGCGAGTACCGGCTTCTCCACCTGGAACTCGAAGTACGGCTGGTCCTTGTCCACGGGACCCTTGCCGCCGACGACGCCCTTGGCGACGCCGCCCTCGACGCCCTTGCCGCTGAAGTCCGCCTCGTTGGTCACGGACTTGGACAGATCCACGTCGGGGATCTTGTCCGGGATCTTGATGGGCGCCGTGAGGGTCTGGAAGCCCTTCGGTGGGGGCGGGGCCGCGACGACGTCCGGCGGCGGCGGCTGCGGCTTCTCCGGCTCCGGCGGCGGCGGCGCCTTCTTGACCTCGACGAACTTCACATCCTCCTGCCGCTTCTCCTCGACCATCTTCTGTCCGGCGTTGGCCGTGACGACCACGAAGAGGGCGATGAGTGCCGCGTGCAGGATGACGCTGAACGCCGTGCCGCCGGCGCTCCGGTCCCGCTTGCGTTTCGACTCGATCAGGTTGTTGAACATGCGAGCGTCACTCGGCTGAGTAGGGGGCCAGTTGTGGCGCGGTTGCCATTGCCGTGCCGGAAGTTACCGGCGACGGGTGGTGATGTAATGCAGGGAAGATTAAGAATTGGTGAAGCCGGTGTTACTTTTCCCTTCATGAACCGTCGGTCGCGCTCCCGGCGGTAGGCGCGGGCGCGGGCGCGCCCACGCGGGACGTCACCGGCTCAGCGACTCGCCGATCCGCTGGCGGACGGCGACAGCGCCTCCGCCGCGCGGTCGTCTTCGACGATCGCCGGGAGGGTCACCGTGAACGTGCTGCCGCGACCGAGGCGCGAGCGCACGGAGATCGTCCCGCCGTGCGCCTCGGCGATCCACTGGCTGATGGCGAGCCCCAGCCCGAAGCCGCCGCGCTCCGGCGACCGGGAGCGCGCGCGGTCGGCCCGGTAGAACCGCTCGAAGATGTGGGGCAGGTCCGCCGCGGAGATCCCCATCCCGGTGTCGCGCACGGAGAACGATGCCGTGCGGTCGCGGCACACGAGGGTGATCTCCACGCTCCCGCCGCGCGGCGTGTACTTGATGGCGTTCGTGGTGAGGTTCAGGAAGAGCTGCCGGAGCCGCGGGCGGTCGCCGAACACCACCGGGTGGGCCGGTTCCGGCATGGTCACCGTGAGCCCCGCCGACTCGCCGAGGATGGTGGCCGTCTCGAAGACGTCGCGCACCAGCGGCTCGAGCGCCACGGCCTCGCGGTGGAGGTCGAACCGTCCCTCGTCCGCGCGGGCGAGCGTGAGCAGGCTCTCCACCAGGTCGGCCATGCGCGTCGTCTCCTGGAGCGCCTCCTCGAGCGCCACCAGCTTCTCGGCGCGCGTGCTGCCATTTCCCATGGCGCGCTCCACGTCCGCGCGGAGCACGGCGAGCGGCGTCTTCAGCTCGTGGCTCGCGTCGGCGGTGAAGCGGCGCAGCGCGGCGAACGACTTCTCGAGGCGCTCGATCATCTCGTTCAGCGTCACCGCGAGGCGCCCCATCTCGTCGTTGCTCTCCTCGAGCGGGAGTCGCCGGTGGAGGCTGCGTCCGTCGGTGATCGCCTGCACCTCGTTGATGATCCGGTCCACCGGGCGGAGGGCGCGCCCCGCGATCGCGTACGCCAACCCCACCGACGCGATGAGCAGCAGCGGCGCGATCACGAGCATGGTGCCGATCAGCTCCTTGATCGCCACCTCCGTGGACCGGGTGGACGCCGCCGCCACCACGCGCGAGATGGCCGACGACGTGTCGGCGGAGCTGACGGCGACGAGGAGCAGGCGGTCGTGGCCGAGGTCGAAGATCTGCCCGATGCCGGACGCCGGGGCGGTGATCGCGTTCGTCTGCAGCTTCGCGCGGTCGTCCTCCCCGAGCCGCTGCACGTCGGAGGACCCGTAGAGCATGCGCCCGTTGTGGTCGAGCACGAGCACGTAGTCCGGCATCCCCTGGAGGAGGCGCCGCAGCGTGGGCGTGATGGTCGGCCCCACCAGGGTGTCCTTGGTGACGGTCACCTCCTGGCCGCTCTGCTCCGCCTGGTGGATGATGTTGAGCCCGAGGTCGGCCACGAAGTACACGTGGCGCGCGAGCTCCTCGTACGAGCCCGCGCGGCGCGCGGCCCAGAGCGCGACCGTGAACGCGGCCATGGTGCCGATCATCGCGCCGGCGTACGCGAGCGTGAGGCGCCCGCGGATGCTGCTCATGACGATCCTCCGGGCGTGGGGGCGCTCACTCGCGGATCACGTAGCCCACGCCGCGCACGGTGTGAATGAGCTTCGTCCCGTTGCTGGCATCGATCTTCTTGCGGAGGTGGTTGATCACCACGTCCACGATGTTCGTGCCGGGATCGAAGTGATACCCCCACGCGTACTCGGTGATCAACGTGCGGCTCATCACGCGGCCGCTGTGCCGCATGAGGTACTCGAGCACGGTGTATTCCTTCGGCGTCAGCTCGATCGGCTGCCCGCCGCGCGTCACGGTGCGCGTGTTCTGGTCGAGCTCCAGGTCGGCCACGTGCAGCACGGGCGCCACCATGGCGCGCGGACGGCGGCTCAGCGCCTCCACGCGCGCCAGCAGCTCCTCGAATGCGAACGGCTTGGTGACGTAGTCGTCGGCGCCGGCCCGCAGCGCCTTCACCTTCGCGTCCACCGCGTCCTGCGCCGTGAGCACGAGCACGGGGCGCTCGAAGCCGCGCGCCCGCAGCGTGTGGAGCACCTCCATCCCGGAGCGTCCGGGCAGACGCATGTCCAGCACGATCAGGTCGTAGGCCTCGGACTGCGCGCGCCGCTCTCCCTCCTCCCCATCGGGGACGAGATCCACCCCCCAGCGCTGCTCCTCGAGCCCGCGCTTCACGTACTGCCCCACGGTGGGGTCGTCCTCGATCACCAGGATCTTCATGTCGTCGTGCGCTCCGGCTCAGCCGGTGGTGGGCCGGCGGAAGCCGTACTCGCGAATCTTCCGGTAGAGGGTCTTCGGGGAGATGCCGAGGATCTCGGCAGCCCTCCCCTGGTGCCAGTTCACGTGGCGGAGCACCGCCTCGATGTGCAGGCGCTCCACCACCTCGAGCGGCGCCATCTCGTCGGTGCCGCCCCCGACGCCGACGGCGGCCGCCGCCGGGGGAGCGAGCGGCAGGTCGGCGGCGGTGATCTCGCTCCCGCGCGCCAGCAGCACCGCGCGCTCGATCACGTTGCGCAGCTCGCGCACGTTCCCCGGCCAGCGGTACGCCTGGAGCGCGGCGATGGCATCCGGCGCGAGCGCCGGACGCGCGGCGCCGCCGAACATCTCGAGGAAGTGCTGCGCGAGGAGCGGGATGTCCACCACGCGCTCCCGCAGCGGCGGGAGGGTGATGCTGATCGTGTTGATCCGGTAGTACAGGTCGCCGCGGAAGGTTCCCTCGCTCACGCGGCGCGCCAGGTCCTGGTTGCTCGCCGCCACCACGCGGATGTCGCTGTGCACCTTCTGGGTACCACCCACACGGTAGAAGGTGCCCAGCTCGAGCGCGCGGAGCAGCTTTCCCTGCACCCGCGGATCGAGCGCCCCGATCTCGTCCATGAAGATCGTCCCGCCGGAGGCGAGCTCGAACAACCCGAGCTTCCGCGCCGCCGCGCCGGGGAAGGCCCCGCGCTCGTGGCCGAACAGCTCGCTCTCCAGCAGATCGTCGGGGATGGCGGCGCAGTTGATGTCCACCAGCGGACCGGCGGCGCGGTGCGACTGGCGGTGGAGCAGACGCGCCACGAGCTCCTTTCCCGTCCCCGATTCGCCGGAGATGAGCACCGTCGAGTCGCTGCGCGCCACGCGCTCGGCGAGCGCCACCACCGCCTGCATGGGCGCGTACTGCGTCACGATCTCCGGCGCGTCGTCGGCGCGCGCGAGGCGCGTCTGGAGCAGGGCGTTCTCGCGCGCGAGCTGGCGCTTCTCCCACGCGCGGCGCACCAGCACGTCGATCTCCGCCATCCGGTACGGCTTCGTCAGGTAGTCGTACGCGCCGAGCTTCATCGCGCTGATCGCCGTCTCCACCGTGCCGTTCCCGGTGATGATGATCACCTCCGGCGGAGAGGCCTCCTCACGCACCTGCCGCAGCACCTCGAGCCCGTCCAGCTCGGGCATGACGATGTCGAGCAGCGCGACGTCGAACGCTTCGGCGCGCAGCGCGTCGAGCGCGGCCCGCCCATCGGTGTGCGTGGTCACCTGGTAGCCGCGGTCGGCGAGGAACTTCTCGAGGATGGCGCCGAGATGCGGCTCGTCCTCCGCGATCAGGACCTTGATGCGGGCGTCTTCCCTCACGCGCCCTCCCCCGCGAGCGGCAGCCGCACGCGGAACGTGCTCCCCTGCCCTACCGTGCTGTCCACGTCGATGCGTCCTCCGTGATCCGCCACGATGCCGTAGCAGATGGACAGCCCGAGCCCCGTGCCGCGCCCGGGCGATTTGGTGGTATAGAACGGCTCGAAGAGCTTCGGGAGCGCCGACGGCGCGATCCCGTGCCCCTCGTCCTCCACGGCGATCACCGCCTCCTTCGCCTCGCTGCCGACCCGCACGCGCACCTGCCCGCGCCCATCCATGGCGTCGGCGGCGTTGAGCAGCAGCGCCATCACCACCTGCACGAGCTGCTCGCGCGTCCCGCGCACGACGATCTCCGGCGCGCCATCGACCATCGTCTCCACCCGGACCGACCGGAAGCGACTGTGATGCTTGAGCAGGAAGAGCGTGTGCTCCACCACTTCCGGCACGGACACGGGGTGCTTCGTCTCGATCTTCGGCCGCCCGAAGTCGAGCAGCCCGTCCACGATCCGCTTCCCGCGATGCACCTCGTGGTCGATGATCTGGCAGTACTCGGCGAACGCCTCGCGCAGCGCCTCCGACACCTCGCCATCCTGGAGCTGGAGGGCCATGCTCTCCGCGCACGCGCCGATGGTGGCGAGCGGATTGTTGATCTCGTGCATGACGCCCGCCGAGAGCTGCCCGAGCGCCGCCAGCTTCTGCGCCTGCGCCGCGCGCTCCTGCGCCCGCTTCCAGTCGGTGATGTCCTCGCCGATGGTGATCACGTGCGTCACCCCGGCGTCGTTGATCCGCATCGGGATCTTCGAGACGCGGAAGATCCGCGGCTCGCCGAACGCGGTGGACTCCATCTCGAACTGCATCATCTCGCCGGTGTCGAACACGGCGTCGAACTCCCGGCGCAGCGTGTCCGCGGGCTGGCGCCGGAGGACCTCGAAGATCGTGCGGCCGAGCGCCTCCTCGCGCAGCACGCCCTGCGTCCCCGTCTCGCGCTTCCGGTTCCACGCGTGCACCCGGTACTCGCGGTCGACGACGTACAGTCCCACCGGCAGCGAGTCGACGATGCGCTCGATGAAGCGGTGCTGCGCCTCCAGCTCGCGCGTGCCGGCCTCCCGCTCGTCGGCCCACCGGTGCGCCTCGTCGGCGGCGACGATGGCGCAGGAGAGCAGGTTGGCCACGGTGGCCAGCGCGAGGCGCTCGTCCGAGGTGGGGGTTGCCCCGGCCAGCACGCCCAGCGTGCCGAGCGGGCGGTGGTCGCCGGCGATCGGCGCGGTGACCCAGCCGCGGCGCCGCCCCGACGCGGGCTCGGGGGGATCGTGCGGGAGCTCCCCGTCGCCCACCCCGGCGAGCAGCGTCCACTGGCCGTCGCGCTCGCGCCAGATGCCGCACTGCCGCGCGCCGAGCGCATCACGAACGGTGGCGGCGACGTCCGGGAGCACGGATGCCACGTCGGCGCCTCCGGCCAGGCGCGCCGACACGTCCGCGACGAGAGTGAGCGGTGTGGAATCCGGTGTTCGGACTGCGCGACCGGTGCGGCGTTCGCGTGGCGGCAAGCATCCTCGCTTGGTGAAACGAATGGCAAGGTAATCCGACATCCGTACACGGGACAAGATGACCGACCGGCCTCCGACGTCACCGACCTGCTGCTTCGACAGCACCTTGTCGTCGCGGCAGGCGAATGTGCCGGGGCGGCAAGCTCCGGTCGGTACGTCGGTTGCACGCTCCTCCCACGTACCTCAACAGGAGATCAGTCATGGCCTATCGTGGAAGCGGACTCACGCCGTTCGTGGGCGCCGACCTGCCGCTGTTCGGTCTTCGCAGGGAGATCGATCGCCTGTTCAATGACGTCACCGGCGGCGCCCGCTGGTCGCCGGCGGTGGACGTTCGCGAGAACGATCAGGAGCTCGACATCGACTTCGAGCTGCCCGGCATGAAGCCGGAGGACGTGAACATCAACGTGGAGAACGGCATCCTCTCCGTGAGCGGCGAGAAGCGCGCCGAGCGGAAGGAGGGGGAGGAGGGGCGCTATCACATGGTGGAGCGCTCGTACGGCTCCTTCTTCCGGTCGTTCCAGCTCCCCCAGGGGGTCGACGAGTCGCAGATCAAGGCCGAATTCGACAACGGCCTGCTCACGGTTCGCATCCCCAAGGCGGCGCTGCCGCAGCCGCGGCGGATCCAGATCGGGCAGGCCAGCGGGGAGCGGGAGGTGAAGACGACGCCGACGCGCGAGACGGCATCCGGACGCGGCTCGGCGCGCGGGGAGAGCGGCGCCCAGCAGGGCGAGCGGATGGCCGCGAACGCCCCCGAATCGGGCCAGCAGTCCCGCCAGGAATCATCCAAGAAGTGACGGCGGTCTCCGCCGCGCACGGCGCGAGAAGCGACCAGGGCCCCGGGGGCGGGCGTCCCCCGGGCCCAGGGCGCAACGCGCCCCCCCCGCCACGGGCCTTGCGGCTGGCCTGCTCGCCGGCGAAGCCGAGCATCGCGAGCGCGTAGACGACCACGGCGGTGAACAGCAGGCCGTCACCGAGCTGGCCGAGCCCCTTGTCGATCACGGAGAACCCTTCATCTC